>JBAQGP010000747.1:0-2550 GCA_049287845.1 Solirubrobacteraceae bacterium
CGCCGAGGGCGAGCGGCTCGTCTACCTGTCGGTGCCCCCGAGCGCGATGCAGGAGATGGTGCGGATGCTCGGGTCAAGCGGGATCGCGGAGAACTGCTCGCTGGTGGTGGAGAAGCCCTTCGGCCACGACGAGGCCAGCGCCAAGGAGCTCAACGCGACGCTGCACGACGTCCTGGATGAGGAGTCGATCTATCGGATCGACCACTTCCTGGGCAAGGAAGCGGCCCAGAACATCCTGGCGCTGCGGTTCGCCAACGGGATGTTCGAGCCCGTCTGGAACCGCGATCACGTCGCCTACGTGCAGATCGACGTCCCCGAGAAGCTCGACATCCAGGGCCGGGCCGGCTTCTACGAGCAGACCGGGGCGTTTCGCGACATGGTGGTCACCCATCTGCTTCAGATCCTCGGGATCGTGGCGCTCGAGCCGCCCAGCCGGATCGACGCCGACTCTCTGCACCTGGAGCGCACCAAGCTGTTCGAGGCGATCCGCCCGCTGGACCGCGAGCGGACCGTGTTCGGCCAGTACGACGGGTACCGCGACGAGGAGGGCGTCGCCGATGACTCACAGGTGGAGACCTTTGCCGCGCTCGAGGTGTGGGTCGACACGTGGCGGTGGAGCGGGATCCCGTTCTACCTGCGCACCGGCAAGTCGCTGGCGGCGGGCCGCCGGACGGTGACGATCGGCTTCACCAACGCCCCGCTACGGCTGTTTCCCGAGCACACGCCTGAACACTGTGTGCGGCCCAGTGAGTTGGTGTTCGAGCTCTCCGACGACCCGCAGATCCGTGTCGAGGTCCAGACCAAGGTCCCGGGGCCGGTACTCGACCTGGGACGCGCCGCGCTCACACTGGACGTCGACGAGGCCTTCGACGGCGCCGATGGCCTGGAGGCCTACGAGCGGCTGCTGCACGACGTGATGCTGCGCGAGCGCCTGCTGTTCACGCGCTCGGAGCAGATCGAGCGGCTGTGGGAGGTGTGTGCGCCCGTCATCGAGCAGCCCCCCGAGATTCAGCCCTACGCGCCGGGATCGTGGGGACCGGAGGCGGCGCTGGAGCTCCCGGCTGCGCCGGGGTGGCGCTTACCCGACGGCAACGGCGGCTGACCGGTCGCTTAGCCGGCCCAGCCCTCGCTGCGTTCCCACAGCTCGGCGGCGAGCGCCCGCGTGGCGGCGCGGTTGGGCTCCTGGGGACGGCGGTCGTCGTAGTAGAGGCCGGTGTCGCCCGCGACCTCGGGCGAGGTGGCGCAGTAGAGGGGGGTCTGGGCGCCTTCGGCCGTGGAGCGCATGCGCCGCTTGAGCAGGGGCCGGATCGGCCAGGGGATCTCGCGCCACACGTCAGACGCGATCGTTCCGGGGTGCAGCGAATAGGTGGTCACGCCCGAGCCCTCGAGGCGGCGGCCGAGCTCCTGGGCGTGGAGGACGTTGGCGAGCTTGGAGACGCAGTACTCGTGAAACGCGGTGCGGGTGCGGGTCGGCTTGCGGACGGCGTCGAAGTCGATCCCGTCGACGCGGTAGTGGCCGATGGAGGCGACGGTGACGATCCGGGCCGGGGCGCTGGCGCGCAGGCGCTCGAGCAGGAGGTTGGTCAACAGGAACGGCCCGGCGTGGTTGGTGCCGAACGCCAGCTCAAAGCCGCTGGCCGTCATCCCCCGTTTGCCGGCCAGTCCGGCGTTGTTGAGCAGCACGTGCAGGGGCGCGCCCGTGCTCAGGAACGCCTCGGCACACGCGCGGACCGAAGCCAGGTCGGCGAGGTCGAGTGACAGCACGTGGAGGTTGGGGTTGCCCGTCGCTGAGGCGATCGCCTCCCGCACGGCCCGTGCCTTTGCCTCGCTGCGGCACGCCATGTACACGGTGGCGCCTCGGCCGGCCAGCGCCTCGGTGGCGGCCCGGCCGATCCCGGTGTTGGCGCCAGTGATCAGAAAGGTCCGTCCGTCCAGCTCGTTCGTGGATCTCAGAGCTCCGGTAGCCAGCCGGGTTGGTAGGGAGTTTCGACGTCGTCGGCCATCTCGGCATAGGCCTCCGACGGCTCCCGGGTCTCGCGATCGACCCCGGCGCCGTGGCGCTGGGCCAGTTCGGAGACGGGATACACCGTCTGGTCGCCGGTGCGGCTGCCCATGGCCAGCACCGCGCAGGGTCCGTCGCCGGCGCCGACGAAGACATGCTCGGTCCACGGTGGGCAGTGGACGAAATCCCACGGGCCTAGCCGCCGTTCCTCGCCCTCGATGAGCAGCAGGCACTCCCCGCTCAGCACCAGGAAGTCCTCCTGGTCTGACTCGGCGTGGTAATAGCAGGCGGGCTGCCCGGGCTCGAGCACGCCGATGTTGACGCCGAGGTGGCGCCAGCGCTCGTCGCCCTCAAAACGCGTGTAGGCGCCGAAGTCACCGGTCAGCCACCGTGCCTCGCGGGCGTTGAGCACGAACCAACCGGCGCCCTCGGGCACCTTGCCTCCGGGGGTCTGCTTCAGGCGCGCTTCCTTGGTCATGCTGAGCATTATCTGCCCTAATCGCCGGTCGGGGCGGCCCGGATCTCGTCGCCGACGGCGATCTCACCGT
>JBAQGP010000748.1:0-1642 GCA_049287845.1 Solirubrobacteraceae bacterium
CCCTCACACAATGGCGGTGACGAGCGAGGAGACGATCGCACTGCTGCACAGCGTGCCCCTGTTCGCCACGCTGTCGCAGGAGGATCTCGCGGAGGTCGCGGCGGTGACGGTGCCGCGGCACTTCGACGCCGGCGACGTGGTGTTCCGTGAGGGCGATCGCAGCGATACGTGCTACGTGGTGCGCACCGGGCGCGTGCGGGCGGTGCGCGAGCACAGCGGCCGGCGGACCCTGACCCTGGCGACGTTCGGCGCCGGCGACATCTTCGGCGAGCTGGCCATGTTTGAAGACGACAGCCGGTCCGCGACGATCGAGGCGCTCGAGGACACCCACGCGTGCGCGATCCTGGCACACGATATGCGGCGCCTGCTGCGGACACATCCGGAGATCTCCGTGAAGCTGCTGGGCGCGCTGGGCAGGCGCCTTCGCGAGACCAACGAGCGTCTCGCGCGTCAGTCCTTCCAGACGGTGCAGAGCCGTGTCGCCGCGGCTCTGGCGGAGCTGGTGGCAACCGCGCGCTCCGAGGGGGCGGGAGAGAGCGACGTGCTCATCACCGCCACCCAGACCGACCTCGCGCAGCTGGCGGGATCCTCGCGGGAGTCGGCCAGCCGTTTCCTGGCGACGCTGGAACGAGCCGGTGTGATCACGCAGGGGCGCGGCAGGCTCACCGTCCACGACCCGGGCCGGCTGGAGGGGTACGTCTATTAGCGCGCCGGTCAGAGCCGACGAGTTCTCGGCGGGCGGCGTCGTGGTTCGCGGGGGCGACGTCGTGGTCATCGTTCCGGTCAAGCGGGCGGCTGACGGCCGGCGCGTGCTCGGGCTGCCCAAGGGCCACCTCGACGGCGACGAGACCCCGGCGCAGGCGGCAGCGCGCGAAGTGGCTGAGGAGACCGGCGTGACCGCCGAGTTGCTGGAGGAGCTGGGGGACGTCAGCTACCGCTACCAGCGCCGCGGACGGTCCCTCGCCAAGACCGTCCGGTTCTACCTGTTCCGGTACGTCTCGGGCAGCCTTGAGGACCACGATCACGAGATCGAGGAGGCGCGCTGGATGCCGCTCGAGCAGGCCGTCCGTGAGCTCACCTATGCGGGGGAGCGAGAGATGGTGCAGCGCGCGCTGTCGCAATTCGCCGAGGATCGGTAGGCTGCGCAGCCGTGCGGGTGCTCAACTTCTATTCCTCGGTGTTCGCCGACCAGCTGCGGCGCGGGCGCAAGACGGCGACCATCCGGCTTGGCGACAAGTCCCACAAGTACCACAAGAACGAGTGCGTCCTGGTCACCATCGGCTACCAGCACTCTCCCCGGGAGAAGATCTTCCACGCGGTCATCGACCAGGTCGAGGTCAAGCGGGTCCGAGATCTCTCCCCGCGCGAGATCGAGCACGACAACCCCGAGTTTCGCCGGGTCGATGAGATGGTGCACTTCCTGGAGCAGATCTACGGCCGCAAGGTGTCGATGGAGGACACGGTGACCGTCGTGCGCTTCTCCCAGATCATCGAGCAGCCGCCCGAGCAGCTCCGCGACCGCATGCACGGTCTCGGCGGCGCGCGCAACTGATCCTCACGCGGCGGCCGCCTCGCACGACCGGCTAGTGGCCGGGCCCGCCGTGGCCGCCGGAGTCTCCATGGCCGCCGGGGTCTCCGGGGC
>JBAQGP010000749.1:0-5920 GCA_049287845.1 Solirubrobacteraceae bacterium
GCTCGACCACCTCGGACCCGTCGAAGAACACGTCCACGGCCCGCTCGCGATGGCCGCCGGTCACCACCACGATCTCCGGCCCCAGCGTCCGGAGGGCGCGCGCGAGGACGGCGGCATCGTCGCCGCCGGTGGTGAGCGAGGGGTCCACGGCCGGCGCCAGCGCTCGGGCCTCGGGCAGGTTCGGCGTGATCACCAGCACGCGCGGGAGCAGCAGCTCCACCAGGGCCCCGCGCGCGGATGGCTCGAGCAGCTCCGCGCCGGACTCGGACACCATCACCGGGTCCAGCACGACCGGCGTCCCCGCCGCCAGCAGCTCCAGCGACGCCGCCACCGCGCGGATCGTGGCCACGGTGCCGAGCATGCCGATCTTGACCGCGTCCACGCCGATGTCCTGCGCCACGGCCTTGACCTGCGCCACGATCACCTCAGGCGAGATCGTCTCCACGGCGCTCACCCCCACGGTGTTCTGGGCGGTGATCGCCGTGATGGCGGTCATCCCGTGCACACCGCAGGCGGCAAATGCCTTCAGATCAGCCTGAATGCCGGCGCCGCCGCCCGAATCGGAGCCCGCGATCGAGAGCACGCATGGCGGGCGGGGCGGGCGGGGCCGGTCACCGGGACCGCTTCGTGCCGACTCGGTGGAGGTCATCTCGCCGAGCTTAGGCATCGTCAGGGCACGACGCAGTAGCGACCTCCCGCCTGGCGGCGCACGTAGCCGCCCATCTCCAGTGCCGCGAGCGCCGCCAAGCCGCGCTCGGCGTCAAGCCCCGCCTGCGTCAACGCCTCGGTCAGCTCGTAGCCGTCGCCGAGCGCCTCGAACAGGGCCAAGAGCTGAGGGTCACGCGGGGGCGCACGACGAGGGACCACCGGCGAACGGTCGGGATCGACGGCCGTCAGCACGTCATCGGCGTCCCTCACCAGCTCACCGCCCAGCCTGAGGACGACGTGCGGGCCCCAGGAGAGCGGAGCGGTGACCTGGCCGGGTACCCCGCCGATCTTGCGCCCCAGCCGCTGGGCCTCCCCCACGGTCAGCATCGCGCCCGACCCCTTGCGGGCGGCCACCACGACCGTCATGTCGGCCAGCGCGGCGATGATCCGGTTGCGCGCCGGGAACATCCAGCGACGCACCGGCACCCCCGGCCCCAGCTCCGACACCACCGCGCCCGCGGCGATGATCTCCCGGTGCAGCCGACGCGCCGAGGGCGGGTACGGGCGCTCTGGCGAGCTCGCCAGGACCGCGATCGTGCCACCGCGCGCATGGAGCGCGCCCTCGTGCGCCGCGGTGTCGACGCCGCTGGCCATCCCGCTGATCACCGTCAGGCAGCCGGCCACGCCCCGAGCCAGCGACCGGGCGTTCTCCATCGCGTAGGGCGAGGCGCGGCGCGCCCCCACGATCGCCACGGAGTCCCGGGCGACGAGCTCCAGGAACGGCTCCACCGCCCCGGAGACGTGCAGGACGGCGGGCTCGCCCTCCAGATCCCACAACCGGGCGGGATAGGCCGGGTCGCACCGGCACAACATCCGGACCCCGGCGGCATCGCACCGCTCGCGGTACCGATCGGCGTCGAACGCCTGCCATTCCGCGCGCACCTCGGCGGTGTGGCTGCCACCCACGGCCTCGATGACATCCTCGTCGGCACGGTCCAGCCGGTCCGAGACGGGCCCGCGATGGATGTCGAGATGGCCCGCCAACCGTGCGAGCAACCATGCGCGCCGCAGACAGTCCGGGCACGCGCTCACACTGATCGCCTCCACTCGGCATCCTGGTGTCTCGCCCGTGCGTCGGCCGCGCGCCTCACCCGACTGCCGCCTCGGCCAGCTCGGTGCCAGTGCGCTGGCGCAGGCTGAGCGCCAGCAGGAGGTCCGCGCGGGTCACCCGCTCACGCGCCGCGAGGTCGGCGATCGTCTGGGCCACCCGCAGCACGCGATGACGTCCGCGCGCGCTCAGCCAGCCGTACTGGTAGGCGTGCGCCAGCTCGCGCTCGGCCCCACCCTCGAGCCGGACGAGGGCCCCGACCGTACGCGTGTCCATCTCGCCGTTGCACGACGCCCCGGTCTCCGCCAGCCGACGGCGTTGGCGCTCCCGCGCCTCGGCCACCCGCGCCAGAGCGGCGGCGGACCTGCTGCGGGGAGCGGCACCGAGCTCCTGGTTGCTCGGACGGCGCACGTCGACGAGCAGGTCCATCCGGTCAAGCAGCGGCCCGCTGAGACGGCGGCGATGACGGCGCAGATCGGCCTCTGCGCACGTGCAGCGATCATCGACCCCGGCGAACCCGCATGGACACGGGTTGGTGGCGGCCACGAGCATGAACGACGTCGGGAAGCTCAGTGACTGCTGCCCCCGCACGATCGTCACGGTGCCGTCCTCGAGCGGCTGGCGCAGCGCGTCGAGGCTGGAGCGCTGAAACTCCGAGAGCTCATCGAGAAACAGCCTAGGTCATAGTGGTTCTAGTCAGTCTCTCTCTCTCTCTCGCGCGCGCGTCCAACAGAAGGTCGGGCCGGGCGCTAGCGGGACAGCGCGCGCGCCAGCGTCGTAGCCGCCTTCGCCACTGTCCTGAGCGCGGCCGCCTGGTCGGCCTCAGAGTCGGCGACGAGATATGCCTCCCAGGCCGCGTGCAGTTCCTCAACGACTTGCGATTCTTTCGGCATTGCGGTCGACGCACTTGCCGCGATGAACCGCGCCAGCTCGCTCGCCGGTACGCGCACGCGGCGTGAACCGAGGCGGACAGCCCCTAGTTCTCCGCGGTCGATCCAGTTGCGCACGGTCTGCTGGTTGACCTTGAACTGGGCCGCGATCTCAGCGACGGTCAGGAACTCATCCTGGTCAGCGGCCATGCACCGACTCTAACTGAGCCAACCGGCACGTGCCGGCTGGGCAACATTTCCGGCAAATTCCGCTGTCTGCGGCCGGTTGCCGTCTGGGGCCTGGGTACGGTCCACGGCAGTGGCATCTGACACTTTCTTCTATCTGCGTCCCTCCGCATAACTGGTGATGCATAAAAACACAAACAACTCGGACACTCTTGCCGTGCTCGCCCTTATTGTCGGGCTGCTCGGTGTGATCATCGCAGCAGTGACTCCGGTGCTGGGACCACTCACCGGTCTCATCGTCGTCGCCTTCCTAGGCGGAGGCGCCACGTTCGTGTGGGCGGATCGACGATTCCAGCGGCGTGATAAGTAGCGTCGAGCATCGTCACAAGGCGCAGCACGACAGGTTCCCTTGCAACGCGATCTCATCCCGGGAGGTTGCTGAGCGTGCGTGGTCCACGTTCCGCGATGCCGAGAATTTGAACGCGCGAAGCCCGACTCCTAGCCCTTTCCGAACTTCCTTCAGAAGGCGTTGACCATCTTGCCCACGTGCCGGCGGGCGAAGCCGCTCCTCTTCGCCACCGTCGGCTGCGAGGACCTTAGCTTGGGGTATGCGTGCTCATTTGTGGTCGATTCGCCCCCTCTCAAAGGCCCTGTTTACTGGCCTCGCCAGCGATCCAATGACCGATCGCGCCGACGGCCAGTGCTCCGACCGGGCCACCGATGAGTGCGCCCACGAATGCGCCGCCGCCGGCACCGATTGCCTGAGCGAGCTTGTCCGGTTCCTTCCTCTTGCCTGCCATGCGTACCTCTCCGGGTAGCGTCTTAAGGGGGCAGACATGCTTGCGAATGGACCGGACGGAACCTCCAGGGCGGCTGCGTCGAGAGCTGCCACGGGTCCAGCGTGACCTCGTACCGCGGGCGCGGCCCCAGGAGGAGAAGCAGGCGGCCCATGCAAGCCATCTATCGAATTTTTACCAACGGCCCTACAGGTCTCCGTAGGCTTGCCGATACGACCACAAAGGAGGACCAATGGCCGACCAATCAGATTCAGCGACCGGTTCCACCCCAGAGCCACCCGTCACCGATGCCGATATCGACGCGATCTTCGAGCGCAGTCCCGCGGGTGTCGCGGATCTCATGCTCGCATACGATCCTGTAGCGGCGAGCTATTTCGCCAGCGTTCGGGCTCCCGAAGTCAGCGTCACCTACGCCATCGATACCGTGCGCCGCTAAACGGATGCCGACCTGGGGCGAGGAGTTGCAGGAGCTCGCAGAGCTCCAGCGCGAGTTCCAGGCACGCCACACCAACACCCTGCCGCCCCCGGGGACCGAGTCGCCGTATGACGTCCTTCGGCGCAAGTATCTGAAAGCGCTGTCCGAGCAGACCGGCCGTGCGGTCATCGTCTACGCGACAGCCTATCTCGACAATAAAGAACAGGTCACTGCCGCTGATTTAGCGGTCGGCATGGGGGACCTCCAAGGGTTCATGGAGGCCGTGAGCAACGTCCAGGAGCGTCAGCTCGATCTGTTCCTCCACAGTCCCGGAGGTTCTCCCGAGGCAGCGGAGTCGATCATGGCGTACCTCCGGACCCGTTTTGACCATATTCGAGCGGTTGTGCCGGTAGCCGCCATGTCTGCCGCGACGATGATGGCGCTGGCCTGCGATGAGATCGTCATGGGCGCTCATTCGCAGCTCGGACCTATCGATCCCCAGCTTTCAATAGCCACGCCGGAAGGTCAGCGGTCCGCCCCCGCCCAGGCCATCCTCGATCAGTTCGAGAAAGCCAAGATCGAGTGCCAGGACACCAAGAACATCGCCGCATGGTTGCCGATCCTACGAGGGTACGGGCCCGGGCTCCTGGCGATGTGTTCGCACCAGCGTTCCTTAGCCGAGGACTTTGCGACGAAGAGCCTTGAGACACACATGTTCGCGGGAGAGAGCAACGCCCACGAGCAGGCGGCAAGCGCCGCGGCGTGGTTCGCTGACTTCTCATACTTCCAGTCTCATGGGCGGCGTGTCAGCCGAGAGGATGCCCGAGCGCAAGGCATCAGGGTCGTTAGCTTGGAGGAGAACGACGACCTACAGGACGCGGTGCTATCCGTCCACCACGCCGTTAGCCACACCTTGAGCAGCACCGTCGCTTTCAAGCTGATCGAGAATCATCTGGGTCGTGCTTTCTTGCTTCAGAAGGCTCCAATATTGACGTTCGCGCCTCAGATCGGCCAAGGCCAACCAGGGACGACACCGCAACTGCCCGGGTTGCCTCAGCCATCGACGTCGGGGGTGCGTGGGGGGAACCGTGCAGAGCGGCGGCGCCAAGAGCGTCAGCAGCGAGGCCGATAGCCAGCTAGTCCGCGCACTCCCACGGCGGTAACGGCTCAGGCTCCCGATCCGCTTGATACCGCGGCCGGGGCCACGCCTTGGCGGCCCAGGTGGCGAAGTCCTCGCCGTCCTCTAGTTCGACGGTCATGCGGCGCAGCGGACCCACGATCAGCCACGGACGGCGGGCGTCGTACTCGGTGACTGTGTAGGGGTAGGTCCGCACGGCGAACATATGTTCGCATGGGCGTCAAGCCGCGTCCGCGTTGATCCTTAGCCTGTCTTCCGACTTGACCGCGGAGAGTTCCGCCCGGACGGTGAAGCGGCCTAGCGCGACTTAGTCGTCCTCACCCTCCGCCACCTGGACTGCCCGCTGCTCAAGTTCGTCGCAGCATGTCTCTATCTGCATTCGAGTCTCCTCGCCCGCTGTGGTGAAACTCACCTTTGGGGATTCGCTGTGGGTCGGGCAGGTCAAAGCCTCGACATCGGTCTTTATCTCCTCAAACGTCTCAGCTTGGAGCCTCGCGGCCTCGTCGTGGAAGCTCGCCAGCCATTCCTCTCGGCTTACCTGACGGCCGTCGATGGTGTAGCGCTGTTCGGAGCTGAAGCTCACAGGCCAACCGTAGCGACGTGGACGACCATCGTCAAGACGTTTTCCCCTGCAAATCTCAGACCTTTTTGTGCCCCCATCCTACTTGCGTGCTGTAGTTCCACGAGTAGATACCGGGCCAAGTACCGCGACAGGTGACGCCAGGCGAGAGATAACCCTCAATGCCGCCAGCCGCCACC
>JBAQGP010000750.1:0-2722 GCA_049287845.1 Solirubrobacteraceae bacterium
GCGCAACAACCACTCTCGATCGTCGGCCTGATCGGGGGGCTGTAGAACGCGCTCTCGCCAATATGCCTCGAGCAGGCGGGACTGAGTGTCGATCTGTCTCAGCTGCCGGATGCCCAAATCTGAGGACAGCAGCAGCTCCACGAGCAACCTGAGATTGAACGGGACAGCCGCAAGCTCGCGCAGCGCCGCAGGTGAGTCCCGCAGGACCACGTCGACCTCCGGCGCCTGAGCGGCAAGCTGGTCGAGCTCGGCCGTCGTTAGGACCGGCACTGCAAAGTGCGCGACCCCCAAGAACTCGGGGAGTACATGGTCGCCGACATCGCCGAACGGCACCGTGGCCAGAGCACGTCGCAGCCGCTCGCTATTTCGTAGGTCGAAGGTGCGCACACTCGCTAGGACCCTGAATCGGCCGTCATCGCGCAACACCCGCTCAATCAGGTCGATGAGCGTTCTGCGTGTCCCGTCATCCCTCGCCGCATCTAGTCCGTCGATTACCAGAACACCCTGCTTCACCGGCCAGCTGCTGAGAAGCTCATCCAATGGCCGCCCGATTCGAAGTTCGGCGGCGAGCTGTACACCGGTGTGAGCCTCAAGCTCCTCGGCTGCGAGGGCGACGACATCCACGTCGCCGAGCGCCTGAAGCGCATCCGAGAGGCATCCTGTCTTGCCCACCCCGGCATCCCCAACGATCAACCGCGACCCTCGTTGCGCGGCGATCTTTAGGGCGCGTGAGGCCTGGCGGGCGATCTTCACTGAATGACCGGGCAGCGCGATGGCGGAACGATCGTCAAACAGATCAAGCACGCTTTCTGTGTGGAGGCGCAGGCGTTCGACATCTGTCCGGAGGTCCGGCGGGACCTGTAGACCGATGCCGTACTCCATGAGCGCGTCCTGCAGTGCCGTCCTGTCGATGTGGGATTCGCGCCGGGCAAGCTCACCACACAGTTCGATCAATCGCGCACCGGCTTTTCCGGCATCGCCGGGTTCCTGCACGACGGCGTGGCGAAGCAGGATTTCAGCGTTACGCGTATCCGTCCCATCGGGCTCCACGTCCAACACCAGCAAGTGGGTGCGCCGCAGAATGCGGCGGACCTCGAGCGCGGGCGGCTGAGATCCAGTCGCTGTCGCGAGCTCCCGTCGCAGATGCGAGACGACGAGGTCGTAGATGCGGCGATCGGCGTTACTGGGGGCTACATGCCGCGGTTGGCTGGTCTCGGGCTGCTCACGTGCGTTGGCGAGAACGTCTCGAAGATGACTGCGAATAGGTGCGGGCGTTTCTGGCCCGACAATCAACACGAGAGGAGTACGACTGTCTTGTCCACTACGACAGTGGGCATCAACAAGCTGACGGCACGCCTCCGCCAACTCACTACCCGCCGCCTTGCGAGCCTCGAGCCTCCGCTTAGCTTGGATGTGTATCTCCCGACCGAGGCTGATGCCGAGCTTGATGTCATCGACAGCCTCAGTGGTCTCGAGCCAGACCGTCTCTATGCGGGCGTCCGGGTCCAATCCAGGTGGCCGCGGAGCGTCGCTCCCGGCGAGGCTGCACGCCGCGAAATACGCGGCGACCCGATGCTGGTAGGTGATCCCACCGGATGCTCTGGACCCAGCTGATGGCACGCCCCTAGGGTAAGCCGCGGCCCAGGCCCAAGGAGTCCGCCTCCGGACCAGACCGGACCCAGCCTGCGTGCGCTGCCGGATTCCGTCACAGCGCCACCGGCGATCGCCTGCCTGCCGTGTTCGCCGAGTGCACCCACGGCCGCGCTCACCCAGAATCCCCAGCGCGCGCGGCCTGGACTCACGGCGACGGCGTCGGTTCTCGAGCCCGCTCGGCCCGCACCATTGCAACGCCACGCACCGAGCAGTTGCGGCTGATTGCTGCTTCGCCAGGATGCGATGGCGCGTTGATCGGGGGGACTTGGCGATCGTGCTCGGCATGATCGCCGGTTCGCCGGCAGGGGCTACCGCGCGGTAGAGCTGGGCGGTCAACGTCCAGCTCTCCAAGGAGGGAGCCATGTCTTCTGCTGTGCAGTTGCTCGATGCTGCCGGCCGTCGCCGCTCGCCGGCGACGTTGTCGGAGTTTCATGCCGGGAGGGCGCCTGGGAACAAGGGTCAGCGCTCCGCGGCTGACCCGCCGACGGTCGAGGAGATCATCGCGGTCATGCGGCACGCCCGTCACGCCCGGTACGGCAATCGTCTCAACGGGTTGATCGTGGTGCTGTGGCGAGCCGGGCTGCGGATCAACGAGGCGCTCTCGCTTACCGAGACTGACTTGGAGGAACGGCGCGGGTCGATTTTGGTTAGGCACGGGAAGAACGATCGCCGCCGCCAGGTCGGGATGGACGCCTGGGGATGGTCGGCCCTCGCACCGTGGTTGTCTGAGCGCGCGACGCTGCCTGTCGGACCGTTGTTCTGCGTGATCGCCGGACCCACTGCCGGGCACGCTTGGTCGTCGAGCGCCGCCAGGCTCCAGCTACACCAGGTGGCGGCTGAGGCGGGCGTCCGGCGGCGCTTCGCGCCCCACCAGCTGCGTCATGCGCACGCTGTCGAGCTGCTACACGAGGGGATCGCGCTGCCGTTGATCCAACGCCAGCTGGGGCACTCGCACCTCTCCACGACCGGCACCTACCTGCAGGGGATCTCCTCGGAGGAGATCATCTCCACCGTCCACGCCCGGCGCGCGCCGATGATGCACGCCGGCGCCGGCCTTGAGCTGTAGAGC
>JBAQGP010000751.1:0-8151 GCA_049287845.1 Solirubrobacteraceae bacterium
CGCGCCCAGGAAGAAGAAGAGATAGGAGACGTGCGGGAAGGAGAGCACGTCGAACAGCGCGTTGGAGACGAGCACCACGATGATCCCGGCGATAGCGGGCAGCGCGAAACGCGCGCGCACCGGATCGGGCGCCCGGGCCATCGGATGGGCGACCCTGAGCATCGAGCCGAAGATCGCCAGGTAGACGAGGGTGCCGAGGATCCCCACGCCGATGAGCAGCCCCAGGAACTCGTTGTCGAGCACCCTGTACTTCATCGGGTCGTAGCTCTGAAAGCCCCGGCCGAGCCACAGGTGGCTCATGATGTCCGGTCGCACCGCGTCGTAGCGCGCGACGCGAACCGTGGTCGTCGAGACGTTGTTGACGTGCCCCGGCAGCAACTCGCTCACCACCGAGCCGATCTGCCCGGGCGCGATGACATGCACCGCGATGAACAGCGGGACGATGGCGACCGCGAGGGCGCGCAGCATCCGGCGCGGACGGTAGGCCATGAGGACCAGGAAGCCGATGCCCGGTGCCACGATCGACGTCTTGCGCGCGGTGGCCAGGGCCCCCGCCAGCAGGATCGTCGAGGCGATGATGTACCGCCAGCGGGACCCACGGGTCTTGGCGTCAACGGCGCCGACGACCGCGAACGGGAACACCACGGCGAGCAGTGCGGCGAGCTCCAGGGGCTCGCTCGTGGGACCGTCGACGGTGAGCCGCCCGATATCGTCGAGCTTGTCGATCTCGGCGGGCAGCTTGACCGGTGCCACCTTCTCCCACAGCGAGTAGAAGATGTTGACCCGCGTCTTGGACTCGATGATCGTCGCGATCGCCACGATCACCCCGAGGATCACCATGAACCCGACGAGCTTGGGCACCTCGCGAGGCCGGATGATCGACGACGCCAGGACGAAGAACATGGCGAACGAGACCAGCAGAACCAGCTTCTTGACCGTCGGGCTGACCTCGGTGTAGATCGCCAGCGTGCTGCCGTTGACGGCGACGCTGAGGAAGCACAGGCCCAGGAACACCAGAACCCAGAGGTGGATCCGGGTGAAGCGCAGCCTCGGGCGCACCTTCCGGCTGCCGATGATGAGCACCGGGATCCATAGGCCCACGGTGAGAAGGAGGAGCACGCGGTCGGGGTTGCCCTGCGCCCCGAGGTGCAGCGGCACCGACATGGCGTCGATCGGCACCAAGAAGATCATGGCGAGGAAGATCGCGACCAGCCACGGCAACACGCGCGTCGTGTGCGGCCAGTCATCGGCACGCGCCGGCACGTCCTCGATGGGGTCGAGCTCGGCCAGCTCCGCGGCGATACGGGCCTTGTTCGCCTTGCGATGCTCGAGCCAGTGCATCGCCGCGAGGCCCAGGACGAGGACCACCGCGAACACCAGCACCATGAGCTTCAGCTCGGCGCCCGGGTCGACGACCCCGCCCGTCGTGGGTCCGAGCGGCCGCAGGGCGACGCGGACCTGGGCCGGGACATTTACCCCCTTCTCCACCTCGGCGACGTGCTGGAGGAGCACCTCCCGTGCGGTGTTCACGATCGCCATCGCGGCCTTCGTGGTCGGCGCCTGAGCATAGATTGAGATCATCGGCTGGGCGCCATTGACGTCGACGAGGAGGCGGTAATTCGGGTTGACGCGAGGATCCGGAGGCGCCGGGGGGCCGGGAGCGGGCGGCTTACCCAGATTGAGCAGGAGCGTGAACGGCCCGGACGCCTTGACCTTCTGACCCGGGATGCCGGCGGCGGCTGCCGCCGCCTGCGTCACGCCCGCGCTCTGCAGGTAGAGGGCATCGGTCACCGCCACGTTCTTGGTCAGCGGCAGGTACATGTCCTGGCGGCGGTCGACGAGCTCGGACACCGGAGTGTCGACCTCGACCTGTGCGAAGGCCGCGGAGAACACCACCTCGCGCGCGTGCAGCGCAGGCGGCATCAGCGAGATGCGATACGAGCTGTACAGAGCGGCCAGGCCGGCCACGAGCATGACGCCGATCACCGACGCGAGGCGGGTGCGCCTGCTCCAACCCGGCCTACGCGCAGGCACGGGTCGCTCTTGCCGGCCGTCCGGCATGGTCCTTAGCGGACGAACTCGTGGAGGTTGAGCGCGACGGCCGGATCGTCGTCGTCCACTCGGGCGACGCCGTTGCCATCCGTCAGACCGAGATGCGCTGCCTGTCCGGCCCAGGCCGCGTCCTCGGCGGTCCGAGCGCCGGCCTCAGGGTCGCTCTGCGCCTGCGGGCGGCGCGCCCGGCGGACGGTGACGACCAGGAGCAGCCCGAGCACGGCGACGGCAAAGCCGGCCACCCCGGCGAGCATCGTGGACGAGTTGGCATTGACCTGTCCGACCTGGGCGTCGCCGAGCTCGCGGATCGTCACGCGCTTGCCCAGCGGGACGTCGCCATTGGCTTGGAGGCCGTCCAGCCACGCCTTCAGGCCGGGGTAGATCGCCTTGGCGACATTGGCGGCGTCGTCGACGTTCGGGGCCTGCACCGTGGTGGTGATGATCGGGATGGCGGTCTGCGCCACGAAGGTGAGGCGATAGCGCTGCTTCTCGGCTACCAGCTGCACCCCGCGGGCCTCGGACGGCGTGGGGGTGTTGAGGACCTCCGCCTGCCCGCTGTAGGGCCCCTGGGCGCTGATGTCGGCGGGGGAAACCCCGGCCGTCTTGGCGATCGAGGTCAGCACCGACCCGCTCGTCATCAGCTGGGCGAACTCAGAGGCCCGTGTCGCCAGGGGCGTCGGGTCCTGCTGCAGGTCGCCGAGCGCCGACTGGGGAGAGTCGACCAAAAGCTGCACCGTGGCCGACCCCGTCGGAACCGTAGCGGCCTTCATCTTGACCGCGACCGCCGCCGCCCCCGCCACCAGGACGACGAGCAGGACCAACAATTTGCGGCGTCGCATGACGCTGAGGATCTCGATGACTTCCATAGCGAATCTCCCGTCTAGTGAACGACGCCGGCGTGAGCAAACTTTCGCTCTGCCGGCGCCGACGCGGTCACCGCGGTCGCCGGCGGGTCGCCGAACGGAGGTCGCGACCGACCGGCGAGCGTTCTCAGGGCGAGCATCGCGGCGGCGCGGCGCGCTGCCTCGGTCTCGGCGTCGGAGCCGCCGGGGAGCGCGCGGACGGCGTGGCGGAAGGCGATCGCTCCGAGGTAGGCGATCCGGTGCGGCGGCGCGAAGTGCTTGTACGCGTACTGGCGTCGCGCATACAGGTCCTGGGCAATCATCTTCGGGCGGATTCCGCCCTTGCACGCGTGGTGGACGATGGTCATGTCCGGCAGATGCAGGACCTTCCAGCCATGTCGCTTGATGCGCAGACACAGGTCCGGCTCTTCGGAGTAGATGAAGAAGCGCTCATCCAGGAAGCCCGCGCTCTGGAGCGCCTCGCGCCGCGCCAGCATGTACGAGCCCGAGGTCCAATCGCATTCCTGCTCGCGCTCGTACGCCTCGGAGTCGAGGACGCGCTCACCGGCCCAGGCAGGCTGGATCGGCCACCGCTCGGAACGCAGGGCGTCGCCCAGCGCGCGCGGCGCGTTGGGGAAGCGGCGAATGGTTGGGAACAGCTCGCCGTCGGGCGTGAGCTGCCGCACGCCTACCAGGCCGACGTCAGGCCGGGCATCCAGGGTCGCGACGAGGTCCCCGAAGGTGCCGTCCACGATCTGCGTGTCGGGGTTGAGGAACAGCACGTAGCGCGCCGTGGTCGTCTCCAGGCCGCGGTTGTTGCCGTGGGCGAAGCCGCGGTTGCGCGAGTCGACGACGCGCGCCTGGGGGAAGCCGGACTCGACGATCTCACGGGTGCCGTCGGTGGAATCGTTGTCCACGACGACGACGTCGAGCTCCGCTCCTCCAGCGGCGGCGAATACCGTCGGGAGACAGGCGTCCAGCCACTTCCCCTCGTTCGTGGAGACGATGATGACAGCCAGATCAGGTGCGGTGTCTTCGGTGGGTCGCATGATCAGCGCGCGGCGGGTCCGCCGGCCTCCTTCTCAGGCTTAAAGGCCCACAACAGGCCGTTGTTCTCGTGGCTCATCGCGATCGTGGTCTGATAGCCATGGCGCTCGAAGAGCTGGCGCGCGAGCGCCTCGATGTCCTGGCCGGGGTTACGGATGCGGTGGTACTCGACGATCCATACGGCGTCGGTGTCGGCCAATCGGCGATCTTCCATGATCTCCCATTCGCTGCCCTCGATGTTCATCTTGACCAGGTCAGCTTGCGCGACGTACGGGAAGACGTCAATCGTCTCGACGATCCGGTCCCCACCGGGCTCGATGCGGGAGAAGTTCTTATGGCCTGTCTTGAACGTCGCCGTGCCGTTGGCGTTGGATGCGCATGCCCGGACGACGCGCGTGCACGCGCGATTGGCATCCCGCACCCTCTCCAGGATGGACGCGTTGCCCGGATCCGGCTCGAAGCCCGTCATCTCGGCGATAGGCCAGCGCGCTTGAGCGTAGACCTCGAAGAAGCCGATGTTGGCGCCCAGATCGAGGATCCGCAGGGGTCGCCCCAGACTCTCCAGCCGCGCGATGACCGCCGCGGGCCACTCGTAGTACCCGTAGCCGTAGAACTTCCGGAAGATGTCGATATCGCCGCTGCGATGGCGGAGCACGATCTTGCCGCGCCCGCGGCGCAGGGTGTATTCGCTGACGTTGGGGCGGACGAGCTCGTGGAACGCGTAGCGCAACGGGTTGGTGACCAACCGAGCCTCATGCGCAGTCCATACGAGCTTCTTGAGGGCTGACTGGGCCCGCTCAAGTCCCCGCGGCCACGGAGCGGAGGTGAGCCGCCGCCCGACGCGGACTATCGGAGCACCGGAGTCTCGAGAATCTCCCGCGGTTGACAGGTGCGCATCTGCGATTTGGGGATGTGCGATGAATTCGGTCATTTCGTATCGATGAACGGGTGTCCGCGGCGATTTCTTGCAGGCGGTGGGGTCCCAGCGAGGGGTCCCAGCGAGGGGTCCCAGCGACGCTCGGCTCCACAGCGCGCGAGCTTGGGCATGGTCGCACCGTTGATGGGGTGAGACCATGCCAACATCACGTCCGACACATAGAGTCCCGTGTCCGCCAACCGAGCCAGCCGTCGCGGCACAGATCCTGATCATCTCGCCGGTACGCAACGAAGCGGCGCATATCGAACGCGTCGTGCGCGGGGTCGCCGCTCAGGAACTCGTGCCCGCGCGTTGGATCGTCATAGACGACAAGTCAGACGACGACACGCTGGCGGTGCTGCGCCGCCTCGAGTCCGAGGTCCCGTTCCTGACCGTCGTGGCCGCCACACAGGACGACGCGGCGGGCAGCCGCGACCGCCTTGCCAGGGCAGCGGCGCCGCGGAACTTCAACCGGGGCCTGGCCTGCGCCGACTGGCGCGAGTACACGCACGTGATGAAGCTGGATGGCGACATCGAGCTGCGGCCCGACTACCTGAGACAGGTCATGGAGCGCTTTGCCGCGAACCCGAAGCTGGGGTTGATCGGCGGTGTGCTGGACGAGCCCACGGCGGACGGGGGACTGCGCCGCATCGGGATCCCGCCCAACCACATCCACGGGGCGCTCAAGTGCTACTCCCGAGAGTGCTTCGAGGCGATCGGCGGGGTCCAGGAGAGGCTGGGCTGGGACACCATCGACGAGACGTACGCCCGCATGCGCGGGTTCGAGACGCGGACGTTCAGGGACCTCGTGTCGATCCACCATCGGCCGATCGGCAGCGCCGACGGCACGGTTCGGGGGCACGCGCGGCACGGCGAGTGTGCCTACATCGCGCACTACACCGCCCTCTGGGTCGCCCTGCGTTCGCTCAAGATCGCGACACGCAGGCCACGCGGGCTCGCGGGCGCGGCGTTCTTCTACGGCTACGTTCGAGCGATGCTCAACGGGGTCGAGCGGGTTCCTGACGACGCGTTCAGAGATTTCACGCACCGCGAACTGCGACACCGCATGTGGGCCGGCGCCACCCGTCCTTTCAGCCGTCCCGTGCGCCCGCCGGGCGCCGCCG
The DNA here is from genome assembly GCA_049287845.1 of Solirubrobacteraceae bacterium. Lineage (GTDB taxonomy): Bacteria > Actinomycetota > Thermoleophilia > Solirubrobacterales > Solirubrobacteraceae > Palsa-465. Next base: position 5,982 of record JBAQGP010000751.1, read on the forward strand.
CGCACGCGGCCTAGACGACTCAGGACCATTCATGGACGAGCTGATTCTCACATTCCACGGCCTCGGCACGCCACCGCACGACGTCTCGGACTCCGAGCGCAAGGTCTGGGTTCCCGTGCAGTGGCTGGAGGCCATTCTGGGCGTCCTGCCCCCGGCCGGCGTCCGCATCGCGTTTGATGACGGCAACCGGTCCGATGTCGACGACGCGCTGCCGGTCCTCACCCGGTCGGGCCGCAGCGCCCAGTTCTTCGTCCTGGCCGGAGAGTTCGACAAGCCCGGGCGGATCGGCCCCGAGGATGTGGCGACACTGCACAGGGCCGGAATGCGCATTGGCAGCCACGGCCTGCACCATCGCGACTGGCGGCGGATCTCCGACGCGGAGTTGGCCGGGGAGCTGAGCGAGTCGCGCCTGGCCCTGTCGAAGATCGTCAAGCTCGACGTGGTCGAGGCGGCCTGCCCTTTCGGCTCCTATGACCGTCGCGTGATCAAGGCCCTGCACACGGCCGGCTATCAGCGGGCCTACACCAGCGACGGCGGCGCCACCACGGGCGGGCGCTGGCTCGCGGCGCGCAGCACGGTCACGCGCGAGCAGCCGCTCGAGCATTGGCTCGCCCTGGCCGCCGCGGGGCCGACGCGCCCGGAACCCACCCTCCTGCTCAAGCGCTGCCTCAAGCGCATCCGGTGACCATGGCCCGAGCGTCGGTCCTCATTGGCTTTGGCGACGCCCTGGCCGCGCCAGAGGTCGCCATAAGCCTGCTGGACAGCGGCTACCACGTCACCGGCTTTGTCCGGCGAGGCCAGCCGGTCGCCCTCAGCCGCCTGCCCGGTGTCGAGCTCGTCCCCGTCACCTCACCCGAGCGCGATCTCGACGCCTGCCTCGCGGAGGTCGCCGCGCTCGCGTCGCGGCACGACGTGACCATGCCCCTCAACGACGTCGCGGTGCTCGTCTGCGACCGTGCCCTGGAACCCTCCTCGGTGGTCGCCGGCCCACGCGGCGATCAAGCGCGTCTGGCGCTCGACAAGCGACTTCAGCTGAGGAGCGCGGAGGCCGCCGGCCTCGCGGTCCCCGAGTGGGTCGAAACGCGCCCGGACGATCCCATCCCGGAGGGCTGGCCGGCCCCCCTGATCATGAAGCCCGCCATGGCGGTCGAGGAGACCGGAACGGGAACCCGCCGGCTCAGCCCCCGGCTCGTCTCCACACGGGCCGAGATGGACGCCGCCTGGCAGCGCTGGGGCGAGACCACCCCGGTGATCCTGCAGCGGTGGGTCCAGGGATCGGGCGCCGGGGTGTTCGGGCTCGCCGGCCCCGGCGGCGTGCACCACCTCAGCGCGCACCGCCGGGTCCGGATGATGAATCCGGCGGGATCGGGGTCCAGTGCGTGTACCTCGGTCCCGGTGCCCGACGAACTGGTCGGCGCCGTCAACCGGTTCATGACCGACGCGGCCTGGCAGGGGATGTTCATGATCGAGCTCCTGCGCTCCGGCTCCACCCACTGGTTCATGGAGCTCAACGGCCGCGCGTGGGGCAGCCTCGCCCTCTCCCGGCGGCTGGGCTTCGAGTACCCCGCGTGGGCCGTGGCACAGGCGCTGGACCCCGACACGGCGCTCCCGGACGCCCCCCCGTTTCGTGACATGCTCTGCCGCAACCTGGGACGCGAGCTCATCCACCTGTCGTTCATCCTGCGCGGTCCTCGTTCCAACGCGGAGCACTGGCCGAGCCGCCGCGCGACGGTGAGGGCGCTCCTGCGCCAGCCCCCGGAGACGACCTGGTACAACCTCGCCCCCGGCCGGCGCCGGCTGTTTCTCTATGACGCATGGCGCACCGTCGCCGATCAGACCTGGGCCAAGGGCCGATGACCACGATCAAGGCTGCTTTCCACGCCCACTCGGACTGGTCCTACGACGGGCGCCTGCCACTGGCCGACGTCTCCCGGCTGTTCGCCGGCGCCGGCTATGACGTGGCCTTCATGTGTGAGCACGACGTGGGCTTCACTCCCGATCGCAAGCGCGCTTATGACGAGGCGTGCGCCGAGGCCTCCACGGACGGCGCGCTGCTGGTTCCGGGCGTCGAGTACGGCGACGCGGACAACCGCGTTCACGTGCCGGTGTGGGGCCCGGTGCCCTTCCTGGGCGAGGAGCAACCCACGCTGCGTGTGCTCCAGGCCGCCCG
>JBAQGP010000752.1:0-2420 GCA_049287845.1 Solirubrobacteraceae bacterium
CGCCCGAACAGCGACCGGCGCCGGTCCGGACGAGCGCTGGCTTCGTCGTACTCGGGAACATCGCCCTCGCGCACCCCACCCCCGTGGAGGGCCCGCGACGTGCACAGCTCGCACACGGAGCGTCGCACGCCACCGCTGAGGTAGATCTCCGCGCGCTCGCCGCGCAGCAGCGTCCGGCCGCAGACGTCGCAGGCGGCCTGCGTCGTCGAGGTGCGGATTGCCCTGGTACTCACGAGATCCTGAGCCTACTACGGCTGTGCCCTAGCACGGCGAGCGGACAGACGGATGCCCTACGCCTTCACGGCCTCCTGCTCGGCGCGGGCCTGGTCGATCACCTTGCCGGCCAGGTGTCCGGGGACCTCCTCATAGCGCTGGAACTCCATGGTGAACTCGCCCTGGCCGCCGGTGATGCCGCGCAGGTCGGGCGCGTAGGAGAGCATCTCAGCCATCGGGACCTCGGCCTTGATCTCGGTCATGCCGGCCCCCACGGGCTCCATGCCCAGCGGCCGTCCCCGCCGGGAGTTGAGGTCCCCGATGACATCGCCCACCGTGTCCTCCGGAGCGCTGACGGTCACGGTCATGATCGGCTCCAGCAGCACCGCCCCGGCTTGCTCGAGCGCCTGTTTCATGGCCAGCGAGCCTGCGACCTTGAACGCCATCTCCGAGGAGTCGACGGTGTGGTAGGAGCCGTCGTAGACGCGGACCCTCACCCCCTTCACCGGGTAGCCGGCCACCGTCCCCTCCTGCATGGCCTCTTGCACGCCCTTCTCCACGGCGGGGATGAACCCCGACGGGATGACCCCGCCCTTGATGGCGTCGACGAACTCGAACTCGGCGTCGGCCATCGGCTCGATCTCGATGTGGCAATCGCCGAACTGGCCGCGCCCACCGGTCTGCTTCTTGTGGCGCCCGTGGGCCTTGGCCGGTTGGCGGATGGTCTCGTGGTAGGGCACGCGCGGGGGCTTGAGGGTCACCTCGGCGCCGAAGCGGGACTTCAGGCGCTCCACGATCACTTCGACGTGCACCTGCGAGAGCCCGGCCAGGATCTGCTCGCCGGTCTGCGCGTCGCGGTGAAAGTCGATCGTCGGGTCCTCCTCCTGGAGGCGGCGCAGCGACGAGTACACCTTCTCCTCGTCGCCTCCGGCCGCCGCTCCGGCGATCGCGAACGCCATGACCGGGGCGGGAAGCTTGATCGACGGCATCGTGATCGGCTCGTCGCGCGCGGCCAGCCAGTCCCCGGCGCGCGTTTCCTTGAGCTTGGCGACGGCGCCGATGTCACCGGGGCCAAACTCGTCGGCGTGGCCCTGCTGGCTGCCGTCGAAGGTGACGAGCTGACCGATGCGCTCCTTGTTGTGGGTGGTGGTGTTGAGGACCTGCGTGTCGTGGCGCATCGTGCCCTGGTAGACCCGGAAGAGGTTGATGCGCCCGGCGAACGGGTCGGCGCGGGTCTTGAACACGTAGGCGAACAGCTCCTTGTCCTCGACGGGCTCGAGCGTGACCTCGCCGACCTCCAGGCCGCCGTGCTTCACGGGCGAGGGCAGGTCCTCGACGATCGCGTCGAGCAGGCGGTTGGTGGCGAGGTTGCGAGTGGCCGCCCCGCAGGTGACCGGGAACAGCGAGCCGTGATTGGTGCCGTCCTTCAGCGCCGTGACGATCTCGTCGTGTGAGATCTCCTCTCCCTCCAGGTAGCGCTCCATGAGCACGTCGGAGGTCTCAGACACCTCGTCCATCAGGCGCTCGCGGTACGCCTGGGCCTGTTCGGCCATGCTGTCGGGGATCGGGATCTCCTTGCAGTTGGCCGGGGTGGGCGGGGACGTGTTCTCGTACTCGTAGGCCTTCATGTCGACGAGGTCGATCACGCCGGAGACCTCGTGCTCGGAGCCGATCGGAATCTCCGTGGCCACCACGTGCTGACCGAACGCGGACTTCAGCGAGTCCAGCGTGCGGAAGAAGTCGGCGCGCTCGCGGTCGAGCATGTTGACAAAGACCAGTCGCGCCAGGTCGAGCTCGGCCGCCCGTTGCCACAGACGGTTGGTGTGCACCTCCACGCCCATCACGGCGTTGACGACGAACACGGCGGACTCGCACACGCGCAACGCGCCCAGCGCGTCGGCGATGAAGCTCGAGTCACCCGGGGTGTCGAGAAGATTGACCTTGCGCTCCTGCCACTCAAACGAGCTGAGTGCGAGCGAGATCGACATCTGCCGGGCCTTCTCATCCGGATCGGAGTCCGAGACCGTGGTCCCATCGACGACGCTGCCGAGACGGTTGACGACCCCTGCCTGAAACAGCAGCGCCTCGTGGAGCGACGTCTTACCACTGCCGCGGTGGCCGACGAGGGCCACATTGCGGATCCGATCCGCGGCCTTGTGCATGGCTGGTCTCCTCTCACTCGTGACGGCGAAAGGACGACCTTACCG
>JBAQGP010000753.1:0-12057 GCA_049287845.1 Solirubrobacteraceae bacterium
AGCGGCGGATCTCCCGCGCCGGGATCCCGCAGGCGGCCGCGACGTCGTCCGGGCCGAACGGCCGGGCCAGGGCGCGGACCTCGCTGATGCCGTCGCTGAGGGCCGTGAGCTTCTCGCCGGGATCCGCCAGGCCCTCGTCGAACAGCACGTGCACGAGCGCGAAGAGCAGCAGCGCATCGGTGCCGGGGCGGATGAAATGGTGCTCGTCGGCCTCCTCTGCGCTCCGCGTGCGCCGCGGGTCGATGACAACGAGCTTGCCCCCGCGGGCACGCAACGCGCGCAGCCGGCCCCGCATGTCCGGCGCGGTCATGAGGCTGCCGTTGGAGGCGAGGGGGTTGGCCCCGAGCATCAGCAGGTGCTGGGTCCGGTCCACGTCGGGAACCGCGACGGTGGTGCCGGTGCCGAACATGAGGGCGCTCGCCAGCTGCTTGGGCATCTGGTCCACGCTCGACGCCGAGTAGACGTTGCGGGTCGACAGCGCCTTGAGCAGGACACGGCCGTAGAGGAGGCTGTCCAGGTTGTGGGCGTTGGGGTTGCCGAGGTAGACGGCCACGGCGTTGCGATCGGCGGCCAGGATGGGGGCCAGGCGGTCATCGATGAGGGCGAAGGCCTCGTCCCAGCCGGCGGGGCGGTGCGCGTCGCCGTCCTTGATCATCGGCGTGCGCAGGCGGTCGGGATCTTCGTGCAGCTGCTTGAGCGCCGCGCCCTTGGGACAGACGAAGCCTCGGCTGAAGACATCCTGCGTATCACCGCGGATCGAGACCAGGTCGTCCCCGTCCAGCGTGAGCTCGAGGCCGCACGTGGCCTCACACAACGGGCACGTCCGATACGCCGTCCGATGGCCGTTTGCCGCCATGCCCGGTAGAGGTTACGGGGGCCGGTTGCCGTCCGCGACTACCTGGCAGGTCATCGCGACGCGTACACTGCCGCCGCCGTGAGCAAGGGAGCGCGTGAGACCATCTCCGACTGGCTGATGGCGATCGCCGGGCCGCTGTTGCTCGGCTCGCTGTTTGACACGTGGAGCCATCAGCTCTCCGCCGGCGTGCGGGCGCGCTACGGCGCGACGGCGGCGCTGGCAGGGATCCCGGCCGATCCCACCGCCTGGCAGGTGTACTCGGGCGCCGACGTGCTGCTGGCGCTCGTCGCCGGCGGCCTCATGGTGGTGTCGCTCTGGGGTGGGCGCGCGCGGCGCATCGCGCTGGCGCTCGCGCTGATCGTGGCGCTGGCGTTCGTGGTGCACGCGCTGAGCGTCCCGCCGACCAACGGCGCGATGCTGTTCGATCCGACCTTGAATCCCCCCGGCTACAGCGCGAACCCGGTGAGCTCCGGCGGCGGTGAGGTGCTGGCGTTGGTGGCGCTGGGGCTGGGGAGTCTCGGAGTGGCGCTGGCGTTCACGGTCGACTGACGGGCGGGGGGGCTCCGCCGTGACGTGGGATGACAAAGGGGACGCATACGGTCCGGATCGTCATCCACGTCGGCGAAAGCGAGTCCTAAGATCGAATATCGATGGCTGTCTTCCCCGCCGACCGGCGCCGCGAGCTGCCCGACGAGCCCGGCGTGTACCTCTTCCGCGACCAGCGCGGCAAGGTGATCTACGTCGGCAAGGCCAAGTCGATCCGCAAGCGCGTCGCCTCTCACTTCTCCAACCCCAGCACCCGCGCCGGGCGCGACCTGGTGCCGATGATCGAGCAGATCGATGCGCTCGTCGTGCAGACCGAGTCCGAGGCGCTCCTGGTGGAGCAGAACTTCATCAAGCAGTACAAGCCGCGCTTCAACATCCGGCTGCGCGACGACAAGTCCTATCCGTACATCGCGATCTCGCTGGACGAGGACTTTCCCCGGGTCTACTTCACCCGAGAGCGCCACCGCCGCGACCGCGCGTACTTCGGGCCCTATTCCAACGCCAAGCGGGTCCGCTCCACGCTCGAAGTGCTGGGCAAGGTGTTCATGTTTCGCTCCTGCGACGGTCCCGAGCCCGGCCGGCGCAGCGGCTCGCCCTGCCTGGACTACTACATCAAGCGCTGCGAGGCCCCGTGCGTCGGCTACGTCGACAAGGAGGGCTACCGCAAGGCCATCGACGGCGTCATCGCGTTCCTGTCGGGTCGCTACAAGGAGATCGAGTGGGCGCTCAACGAGGAGATGAAGCTGGCGGCCGCCGAGCAGCGCTTCGAGGACGCCGCCCGCGAGCGAAACCGGCTGCGCGCCGTGCGCTCGCTGCTGGAGCGCCAGCGTGTCGCCCACGAGGACGGGTCGCTGGACGCGATCGCGGTGGCGGTGGCCGAGGGCGAGGCCAACGCGCAGGTCTTTCAGATCCGCGACGGCGTCCTCTCTGACCGCCAGAGCTTCTATCTCGACAACGCGTCGGGCGCCGAGGTATCCGAAGTGGCCGAGGCCTTCATCCTCCAGTACTACGCCAGCGCCATGTCGGTGCCGCCACTGGTCATCGTGCAGAGGGAGCTCGGGGCCGGCACGAACGTGGCAGCGCTGGCCGAGGCGCTCGGTGCCCGCCGCGGGGGCAACGTGGAGATCCGCCCCGCCGAACGGGGCAACAAGCGACGCCTCCTGGAGCTGGCCGAGCGCAACGCCATCCTCGCCATCGACCAGGAGAAGCTGCGCTCCGAGCGCCGGCGCCAGCAGCGCGTCGAGGCGCTGGACGGCCTCCAGCAGGCGCTCGGGCTCGACACGGTCCCGCTGCGGATCGAGTGCTTTGACATCTCGACGCTGATGGGGACCAACACGGTGGCCTCGATGGTGGTGTTCGAGGGGGGCGCCGCCAAGAAATCCGACTACCGCCGCTTCAAGGTGTTCACCGTCGGGGACGCCTCGGTCCGGGACGATGACGGCGACTATGGCCCTGACGACTTCGCGGCGATGGAGGAGGTGCTGGGCCGACGCTTCGCACGATGGGAGCAGCAGCGCGACGTCTCACCTCACGACAAGGACTATGACCCCAGCTTCGCCGCGCTGCCCAACGTCGTCGTCATCGACGGCGGCAAGGGTCAGCTCGCCGCCGGTCTGCGGGCGCTTCAGGGCTTCCGCGATCGGGGCGTGATGGTGATCTCGCTGGCCAAGCGGATCGAGGAGGTGTTCATCCCCGGCCGCGCCGTGCCCCTGGTCCTCGCCCACGACACACCGGAGCTGCAGCTGCTCCAGCGGGTGCGCGACGAGGCCCACCGCTTCGCCATCACCCACCACCGGATTCGCCGCGATCGCGCGATGACCGCCTCGGTGCTCGACGACCTGCCGGGCGTGGGGCCAGCGCGCAAGCGGGCGCTGCTCGCGCACTTCGGCTCGCCCGACGCCATCCTGGCCGCGAGCCGGGAGGAGCTCGAGTCGGTGCCGGGCTTGCCGGGCAAGCTGGCGCGCGAGATGTACCGCGAGCTGCACAAGACCGGCGTGTAGCGCTCGGTCGCGCGCCTTTCGCAACGCCCAGATGATCTGCGGCCGTTGATCGGCTGGTCAGCGGCGCTTGAGGCCGATCCCGCCGCCGCCCCCGCCCCCGATGGTGAGCAGCGCGGCGCTGCCCGCCGGCAGCGGCACGGCGTAGGTCCCGGCCACCGGCGCCACCGGCGTCGTCGAGGGGTTCGGAAGCGTGCCGGTCGTCGTCTCGTCGCCGAACGTCTGCCCGCCCAGGGTGACCCCGCTGGTGGCGCTCACGCTCGGCGCCTGCAGGGTCTCCAGGGAGCCCGCGGTCGTCGCCCCGGAGACCGAGAGCGAGACGTCGTGCTCGGCGTTGGGGTCCTTGTTGATGAGCGTGACGCGCACCGCGCCGTCGCCGCCCTGCGTGGCCCACACCTTCACAGGGGACGGGTGGGACGAGGTCCCCGCCCCCGTGCTCTGGAGCAGCCTCGCCCCCGGCGGGAACGCCTGGGCGAACATGAGCAGGCCGTAGTACTCGGGATGCACGAACGCCTGCCAGGTGCCGGTGCTGTCGTGCGAGACCGTGAACAGCTCGTAGTTGGAGCCCGGGAGCATGTGGAAGTTGACGCCGTCGACGCCGACCGCCGCGAACCCGAACATCGTGTCCAGCGCCCACAGCGCCGACGCGAACGTGTCCGAGACGCCCTTGGCGCCCTGGCAGGAGGCTGAGTTCATCTCGGCGACGCGGAAGGGCAGGTTGTGGCGATGCGCGACCGCGATGAACGGGGATATCGGGGTGGCCAGACCGGCGGAGGCGCTGTCGGCCAGAAGGTTTCCGATCGTGGGGAAGCCGGGGCTGGTGGGGTCGGTGATGCAGGCCCGCAGTGGATAGCGGTGATACGTGATCAGCGCCAGCCGGGGCGCCGCGCCGATGAACGAGCCCAGCCTGCCCAGCCATCCCGGTCCGGAGACCGCGGGGCCGGCCAGGGGCACGTTGGGCAGGGCCCGGGCCCACTGGATGAACTGGTTGGTGTAGGCGCTGAGGCCGTAGCCGCGCCCGCGCGCCCGGTAGATGTGCCCGCGGCGGTCCTTGTACCACGGGAACGCCGTGTACAGGTCGGGCTCGTTGCCGATCTCCAGGGCGTCGATGTACTTGCGGCCGATGCCCTCCATGAACGCCCGTCCCTCGGCGGCGGCGATCGCCGGGCGCCCCGCGGCCAGGTTGATGCCGAGGATCAGCTTGGCGTTCAGAGCGGCGGCGAGCGCCTGGGTCGTGCGCAGCCAGCCCTTGGTGAGCGGGTAGTAGATCCCGCCCTGGGCGATCTGGCCGCGGATCGGCCACCACGTCCCGTCGGTGCTGTCGCCTCCGATGCGGATGACCGGCGACTGCCCGGGGGCCAGGCCGCCGAGCAGCCCGAGCAGCACCGGATCGACGGCACGGGGGTCGCGGCCGGTGTACTGATGCAGCGCCCGGTACTCGAAGGAGGCCCCCAGGAAGCCGGGCGCCATCTCCTGGCCGGTGGGCGTCGCCGAGACACCGACGCTGAGGACGTCGGCATGCGCGGTGACCGCCCCCGGCAAAGCGAATCCGAGCGCCGCCATGATGACGATGCAGGCGCGGCGGCGAAGCACAGCGGGCCATACTGCCACACCTCGTACACATCCACGTCACCCCGCGTCCGCTTGACCCGTCAAGCTTTGAGGTGATGACGGCTCGCATCGGCAGCGAGGGACCCAGTCCCGCGGAGGGCTCCGCCCTCATCGATCTGGTTGTGATCACGGGGTTCTCGGGGGCCGGCAAGTCCACTGCGATGGCGGCCTTCGAGGACGAGGGCTACTTCTGCGTGGACAACCTGCCGCCGGAGATGATCCGCACCCTGGTCGAGCTGTTCATGCACGAGGGCTCCAAGGTGGCCCGCGCCGCCGTTGTCTCGGACGCGCGCGGCGGCAGCTACTTCGAGGGTCTGGTGGCGATGCTGGAGGACCTGCGGGCGTCGGGGGTCCGCCACCGGGTGCTGTTCCTGGAGGCCCACGAGGAGACGTTGCTCACCCGGTACAAGGAGACCCGTCGCCGCCATCCCCTGGCTCCGGCAGGAAGCGTCACCGACGGGATTCGCCGGGAGCGCGAGCTGCTGGCGCCGGTGCGCGAGCGCGCCGACGTCGTGGTCGACACCGGACAGCTCACGGCGGCCATGCTGCGGCGCAAGCTCACCGACGAGCTCCTGCAGTCCAAGACCCCCGGCCGCCTGGCGATCACGTTTCAGAGCTTCGGCTTCAAGTACGGGGCCAGCCGCGACGCCGACCTGCTCTTCGACGTCCGCTTCCTCCCCAACCCCCACTACGAGCCCGACCTGCGCCCGCTCACGGGGGCAGACGCCCGGATCGTCGAGTACATCAACCGCGAGGGCGCGCTCGATGTCTTCTACGAGCACCTGCATCCGATGCTCGACTACCTGCTGCCCCAGTACCTGGGGGAGGGCAAGGCCCACCTGGTCGTCGCCATCGGCTGCACCGGCGGCCGGCACCGGTCGGTGGCGATCGCGCTGCATCTGGCTGAGCGCTACGCCGGACAGGCCGGCTACGTCGTCGACGTGCTGCACCGCGACGTCGGCGAGCCTGCGTGATCGAGCACATCGGCTTCGAGGTCTCCGACCTGCAACGGACCTCTCGTTTCTATGACGCCGTGTTCTTCGCGCTCGGAGCGCGGCGCCTGCGCGAGTCCGAGCACATGGTCGCCTACGGGGTCAACGCGCCGCTGTTCTTCTTCGTGGCGCGCGCCCGCCCGCCCGCGCCCGGTTATGGCCACCTCGCGCTCCAGGCCAGCGGCAAGGCGGCCGTCGACGCCGCCTACGCGGCGGGCCTGGCCAGCGGGGGTGCGGATGACGGTCCGCCCGGACAGCGGCCGCAGTACGGACGGCGGTATTACGCCGGATATCTGCTTGACCCGGACCGCCTCCGGGTGGAGGTCGTCTCCCGCCGGTAGATGGTTGCGCCGGCGACCCATTCGGGGGGAGAAACGGGCGCTCGGGCCGGGATCTCGGCCCCGTTTAGGTAGCCTGTCGCTCGCCGGGACGCCGATGGCGGCCCCACGGTTTCAATCGATCAAGGCAGGAAACGGAGGCAAGAGCGTATGGCGGTACGGGTCGCAATCAACGGCTTCGGGAGGATCGGCCGAAACGTCTTCCGGGCCTCGTACGAGAGCGGCGCGGACATCGAATGGCTGGCCGTCAACGACCTCGTCGACCCCAAGACGATCGCCCACCTGCTCAAGTACGACTCCAACTACGGGCCGTTCCCGGGTCAGGTGGAGGCGACCGAGGCCGGCTTCTCGGTCGACGGCAAGGAGATCAGGGTCCTGGCCGAGCGCGATCCGGCTGATCTGCCCTGGTCAGAGCTCGGCGCCGACGTGGTGATCGAGTCCACCGGCCTCTTCACCGACCGCGAGAACGCCGCCAAGCATCTGGAGGCCGGCGCCAAGAAGGTGGTCATCTCGGCGCCCGCGACCAGTCCCGACACCACCGTCGTGCTCGGCGTCAACTTTGACGACGTCTACGACGGCGAGAACCACCAGATCATCTCCAACGCCTCCTGCACCACCAACTGCCTGGCCCCCATCGCCAAGGTGGTCCATGACGCGATCGGCATCAAGCACGGGCTGATGACCACCATCCACGCCTACACGGCCGACCAGCGGCTACAGGACATGCCCCACCGTGACCTGCGCCGCGCCCGCGCCGCCGCGATCAACCTCATCCCGGCCTCGACCGGCGCGGCCAAGGCGATCGGCCTGGTCATCCCCGAGCTCAACGGCAAGCTCCACGGCTTCGCGGTGCGTGCCCCCGTCCCCACGGGGAGCGTCGTCGACCTCACGGTGGAGGTCAACCGCGAGACGACCGTGGATGAGATCAACGCCGCGATGAAGGCCGCCGCCGAGTCCGGCCCGCTCAAGGACCTGCTCATCTACAACGAGGACCCGATCGTATCCTCGGACATCGTCAAGAACCCCGCCTCGTCGATCCTCGACGCCGATCTCACCGCGGTCATGGACGGGACGATGGTCAAGGTCGTCTCCTGGTACGACAACGAGTGGGGCTACTCCAACCGGGTTTCCGATCTCGTGCAGCGGTTGCTGTGAGAAAGCTGTCTGACCTGGGCGAGCTACGGGACAAGCGGGTTCTTGTCAGGGTCGACTTCAACGTCCCGCTGAGCGACGGCCACGTGGCCGACGACACCCGGATCCGGGCGGCGCTGCCGACCATCGAGGAGCTGCGCGCGCAGGGCGCCAAGCTCGTGCTCGTCTCCCACTTGGGACGGCCCAGGGACCGCGAGCCCGAGCTGTCGTTGCGCCCCGTGGCCGAGCGTTTGGGCAAGCTGCTCGATGCCCCGGTGAAGCTCGCCCCCGGCACGCACGGCCCGGAGGTCGCCTCGGTGGTCGGCCAGATGTCAGACGGCGACGTGGTGCTGCTCGAGAACATCCGCTACGAGCCGGGCGAGACCAAGAACGACCCCGAGCTGGCCGGCGAGCTGGCACAGCTCGCCGACGTCTACGTCAACGACGCGTTCGGCGCCGCGCACCGCGCCCACGCGTCCACCGAGGGCGTCGCCCATAGGGTGCCCCAGCACGCCGCCGGACTCCTGCTGGAGCGGGAGGTGACCACGCTCACCGAGCTTCTGCAGAGCCCGTCGCACCCGCTGGTGGCGGTGCTCGGCGGCGCCAAGGTGTCCGACAAGCTCGGCGTCATCCAGGCCTTCCAGAAGGTGGCCGACCAGATCCTCATCGGCGGCGCCATGTGCTTCCCATTCTTCAAGGCCCAGGGCCACCCGATCGGCAACTCGCTGTGCGCCGACGATGACGTGGAGCTGGCCCGCGCCGTGATCGCCGCCAGCGGCCGTGAGGACCAGGCGGCCATCCAGCTGCCCACCGACCTCGTCCTCGCCGACCGCTTCGACGCCGGCGCCGAGCCCGTGCCGCTCGACGGTGTCGACGTTCCCGACGGGATGATGGGCCTGGACATCGGGCCGCGCAGCGCCACCGCCTTCGCCACGTTGGTGATGACCGCCGGCACCGTGTTCTGGAACGGGCCGATGGGCGCCTTCGAGCTGGCCCCGTTCGCCGCCGGCACACGCACCGTCGCTGAGGCGGTCGCGGCCAGCGCCGCCGTTACCGTCGTGGGTGGCGGTGACTCCGCGGCGGCGCTCCAGCGTTTCGGCCTCGCGGACAAGGTCACGCACCTGTCCACGGGCGGCGGGGCCTCCCTCGAGCTGATCGAGGGCAAGACGCTGCCCGGCGTGGAGGCGCTGCGATGAGCCCGGCGTCCGACCCCGGCGCCGAGGCCCGGCGCACGCCGCTCATCGCGGGCAACTGGAAGATGCACAAGACTGTGGCCGAGGCCGAGGAGTTCATCGCGGCCCTGCTGCCGCGCGTGTCGTCGGTCGACGGCGTCGAGGTGGCGATCTGCCCCACGTTCACCACCCTGGGAGCGATGGTGGACTCCACGCGGGGCTCGCGGGTGGCGGTCTTTGCCCAGAACATGCACCAGGCCGAGCGCGGTGCCTTCACCGGCGAGGTGTCGGCGGCGATGCTCACCGAGCTTGACGTCCAGGGGGTGGTTCTCGGCCACTCCGAGCGCCGCGAGTACTTCGGCGAGACCGACAAGGCGCTGGCCCAGAAGGTCCCGGCCGCGCTCGCCGCCGGGCTGCTGCCCGTCCTGTGCGTCGGCGAGACCGAGGAGGAGCGCGAGCGCGGCGACACCCAGCGCAAGCTCCGCCACCAGGTCCAGGAGGACCTGGCCCGGGTGGAGACCGAGCGGCTGGGAGACGTGGTGATCGCCTACGAGCCGATCTGGGCGATCGGGACAGGGCAGGTGGCAACCCCCGAGCAGGCTCAGGACGCGATCGCCTTCGTCCGGGCTCTCGTCGGCGATCGCTCTCGCGAGCAGGCCGCGCGCACCCGCATCCTCTACGGCGGCAGCGTCAAGCCCGACAACGCCGCGGAGCTGATGGCGCTGCTCGACGTCGACGGCGCGCTGGTGGGCGGCGCCAGCCTCGACGCCGACTCCTTCGCCGCGATCGTCGACGCTGCGGCCGGGTAGGCGGGTCGGCGGATCCGAATGACCGACGTGCCTCAGACGCTGCCCGTCGATCGAGCGGTGCTGATCGTGCTCGACGGATGGGGCCTGGCCGAGCCCGGTCCGGGCAATGCGATCGAGCTCGCCGACACACCGGTGTTCGACGAGCTCTGGTCGCGCTTCCCCACGACGACGCTGACCGCCTGCGGCCGCGCCGTGGGCCTGCCCGAGGGCCAGATGGGCAACTCCGAGGTCGGCCATCTCAACCTCGGCGCCGGCAGTGTCGTCATGCAGGACCTCACCCGCATCGACGCGGCGGCGGAGGGCGGCGAGTTCGCCTCCAATGAAGCGCTGCGTGATGCGTTCAGCGCCGCGGAGCGGGTCCACGTGATCGGCCTGGTCTCCGACGGTGGCGTGCACTCGAGCATGGACCACCTCAAGGCGCTCATCGACCTGGGGGCCTCACTCGACGTCAAGGATCTCGTCGTCCACGCCTTCACCGACGGCCGCGACACCACCCCCAAGTCCGGGGCGGGATATCTCGAGACGGTGGCGGGCTGGATGAGCGACAGCGGCGCCGGGCGGATCGGATCGGTGGTGGGGCGCTACTACGCCATGGACCGCGACAACCGCTGGGACCGGGTCAAACTGGCCTATGACATGCTCGTCCACGGTCGCGCCGAGCACCACTTCGACACCGCCGCCGAGGCTGCGCGCGCCGCCTACGAGCGCGGCGAGACCGACGAGTTCATCACGCCGTCGTTGGTGGGGGAGGAGGCATGCATCCGGCCCGGCGATTCGGTCCTGGGCCTCAACTTCCGTCCTGACCGGATGCGAGAGATCACCCGCGCCCTGGCCGAACCCGGCTTCGACGAGTTTGACCGCGAGGCCGGGGAGGTGGTGCAGCACTACACGATGATGGCCGAGTACGAGGAGGGATGGCCCTACCCGGTCGCCTTCCCCCCCGAGCGCCCCGAGACCACGATCTCGGCGGTGATCGCGGCGCGCGGGGAGCGCCAGCTCCACGTCGCCGAGACCGAGAAGTACCCGCACGTCACGTACTTCTTCAACGGCGGTGAGGAGGCCGCGTACGAGGGTGAGGAGCGTGAGCTCGTGCCGTCGCCGCGCGACGTGCCCACCTACGACCACAAGCCGCAGATGAGCGCTCCGGAGGCAGCCAGAGCATTTGTGACGACGTGGCGAGAGGAGGGGGGCGGCGCTTTCCGTTTCGGGATCATCAACTTCGCCAACGCCGACATGGTGGGCCACACCGGGGTGATCGACGCCGCCGTCACGGCGGTGGAGACGGTGGACCGGTGCCTGGGGGACGTCGTGCAGGCGGTGCTGGAGTCCGGCGGGGCCTGCCTGATCACCGCCGATCACGGCAACGCCGACCACATGCTCGAGCCTGATGGTTCGCCCAACACCGCCCATTCGCTGAACCCGGTGCCGGTGATCGTCACGGTCAAGGACGTGTCGTTGCGGACAGGTGGGGTGCTGGCCGACGTGACGCCCACGCTGCTTCAGATGATGGGGATCGACCAGCCGGACGAGATGACCGGCACGTCGCTCATCGCCTGAGGGCCCGCGACGCAGATCCCGCCAGTCACACGTTCGCGGGCCCCAAGGATCAGCTCAGCGCGTGAAGATAGGACACGAGCCGGCCGTCGACCAGGGCGTGGACGGCAAAGCCGGGAGGCCCGGAGTCGAGCCTGATCTCCGGTGAGGTGAAGTCGAGCTGCGCCTGGACGTACGTGCTGGGGATCGCGAGGACCACTCGTCCCGCCAAGGTCGCCACCAGCGGCTGGTGGATGTGGCCGGCGACCAGGCGCTCCACCTGGCGGTGCCGTCCCAGGACATCCCCGAGGGCCTCGCGGGCGGCCGCGTCCAGTCCGATCGCATCCCATGGAGCGATTCCGGTGCTCGCGGGGGGATGATGCATGGCCAGGAGCGTGGGCTGCCCGGGCGCGAGCGCCAGCTCGGCGTCGAGCCAGGCCAGCCGGGCCACATCCAGCTCGCCGCCGGGCCGTCCGGGGATCGTGGTGTCCAGGGCGACCAGCCGCAGCGGGCCGAGATCGGCCGAGTACTGCACCGGTGCCGCCGGGTCGCCCGGGAGCCCGAACCGCGCACGGATGCCCTCGCGACGGTCGTGGTTGCCTGCGAGCACGTACACCGGTGCGGGTGCGGCAGAAAGCAGCTCCGCGACCAGGTCGTACTCCTCGTCGGTCGCGTGCTCGACGAGGTCACCGCTGACCAGGAGCACGTCGGGACGGTCCGCCCTGGCGAAGACGGCGTCGAGCACCTGTGTGAGCCCGGCCACCGGGTCCGCGCCGTCCCAGTCGGCTCCGATATGCGGGTCGCTGATCTGTGCGACGAGGAAGGGGGCGGACACCCGGCGGGAGCGTACCGCTCGGCCGCTGACCGCGCCGCGGCCGCATCTCGCGGTCACGCCTGCCCGAATAGGCCCGCAGAGAAAACTTGACATTGATAGACTGAGATTTCATAATGCAGAAGCAGGCAGTTCCAAGACTTCCGCAGTCATTCAAAGCGAGGTTCTAATGGCACTTATCCGCTGGGAGCCGGTCCGTGAGCTGGGCACGATCCAGAACGAGATGAACCGGCTGTTCAA
>JBAQGP010000754.1:0-6733 GCA_049287845.1 Solirubrobacteraceae bacterium
CCCTGGCAGGCGATGCGCCTGCGTCCCGTCGTGCTCGCCGCCGCTCTGGGAGCATTGGGGGGTGTGCTGGCCAAGATCGCCCGGGACGTGACGCTGCTGGCCCAGCAGGAGGTCGCCGAGGCGAGCGAGGGTGGCGGCGCCAGCCGTGGCGGCTCGAGCGCAATGGCCCACAAGCGCAATCCGGTGGGCGCGGTGTCGGTTCTGGCGTGCACCAAGCGCACTCCCGGGCTGGTCGCCACCGCACTGGCGGCGATGGAGCAGGAGCACGAGAGGGCCGCCGGAGCGTGGCAGTCAGAGTGGGGGACCTACATCGAGCTCCTGGGCTTGACCGGGTCAGCGACAGCGTGGACGCGCGAGCTGCTGGAGAACCTCATCGTGGACCCCGAGCGCATGCGCGCAAACCTCGCGACCGCGGCGACCGGAGACCAGCCGATTCCCGAGGGTGCCGGTGAGCTGGTGGATCGCGCGCTCGAGGCCCACCGCCGGTGATCCCCGTCGACCTCAACTGCTCCTCCAGTGGCCGCGACGACGCGCCCGTCCTGCTGCTGGGCGGTTCGCTGGGCACGACGCTTGACATGTGGGAGCCCCAGGTGCCCGAGCTCTCGAGCACCCATCGGGTCATCCGCTTCGAGCACCGCGGCCATGGCGGGTCGCCGGTCCCGAGGGGGCCGTACACGATTGACGAGCTGGGCGCCGACGTGCTGACCATGCTCGACCGTCTCGACCTGCCCCGCGTGTCCTACTGCGGGCTCTCGATCGGTGGCATGGTGGGCCAGTGGCTGGCCATCAACGCGCCCGCGCGGATCGACAGGCTGATCCTCCTGTGCACCGCGCCCCGGCTGCCTCCGGCGTCGACCTGGCAGGAGCGCGCGGCGACGGTGCGCGCGGCGGGCACGCCCGAGGTCGTCGCCGACGCGGTCATCGGCCGGTGGTTCACCCCGGCATACGCCGCGTCGCATCCCGATATCGTGGCGCGATATCGGGCCATGATCTCCGAGATCGACCCCGAGGGCTATGCCGGTTGTTGTGAGGCGATCGCCACCATGGATCTGCGCGCCGGCCTGCCCGGCATCACTGCGCCGACGCTGGTGGTCGCCGCCCGACAGGACCCGTCGATCCCGCCCGAGCACGGGGAGGCGATCGCCGCCGCCATCCCGGGCGCACGCCTGGAGATCCTGGACCCCGGCGCGCACCTGGCCAGCGTCGAGCGCGCCGACACCGTCACCGCGCTGATCGCCGAGCACCTGGCCGGTGCGCGCTCGGAGGTGGGCTCATGAGCGACGAGCGTATGAGCGACGAGCGTGTGGGCGACGAGCGTGTGGGCGACGAGGGCCACGACGCCGGGATGAAGGTCCGCCGGGCGGTCCTGGGTGATGCCCACGTGGATCGCGCGATCGAGCGCACCACCGAGTTCACCGCGCCGTTTCAGGAGTTCATCACCCGCTATGCCTGGGGTGGTGCGTGGACCCGGGAGGGCCTTGACCGCCGCACGCGCAGCGTGATCACGCTGTCGGTGCTCACCGCCCTGGGCCGTGAAAACGAGATCGCGATGCACGTCCGCGCGGCGCTGCGCAACGGCCTGACGCCGGCCGAGATCGGCGAGGTGTTCATCCACACCGCCATCTACGCCGGTGTCCCGGCGGCCAACTCGGCGTTCGCGATCGCCCAGGAAGTGATCGAGGCCGAATCGGCACCGGGCGGTCTCGCGGACCCGGCCGGCGCCGACTCGGACTGATCGAACGCGGGGCGGCCTAGGCCTTGATGAAGCCCGTGCCCTTGACCGCGTTCAGCACCTTGGCGGCGGTCCAGCCGGTGTCCAGCGGACCCGGCGCGATGGCCTTGCCGAGGAACAGGCCGATGGCCCCAGCGTGGCGGGCCTCGACCGTGACGATCGACGCCGCCGTCAGCAGGACCTTGCCCTCCGTGATGTTGGGGGCCTGGCCGAGGTAGGCGTGCACGCCGGTGTTCTCGAGCACGTAGGCGGTGGCGGCGAACTTGGCGGGATCCGACGGGATCCCCTGGAAGTCGAAGTTCGGCTTCTTGGCCGCCTTGGAGCCCAGCGCGCCCTTGAGGAGCTTCACGTGGGCGTTCTCGTCCTTCTGCACCGTGTCAAGGAACTGCTTGAGCGCCCTGTTGGTGATCTTGCGCGAGCCCGCGGCCTCGTTGTAGAACGAGCTTTCCAGGTACTCGAGGGTCAGCGCGTAGTTGAGGATCCCGATGTCGCCCTTGCCGAAGCTGGACGGCGGGGCGCCGACCGTCTTGGCGGAGGCGGCGCCCGGGATGAGCGCGCTGAGGATCGCGCCGCCGCTCAGGGCAGCGGCGCCGCCCATGGCGCCTTTGCGCAGGAACGACATCCGCGTGTCACCGGCAACGGCCTCTGCGGCCTCGCGGATGGCTCCGTCGGTGTCTACTGCTTCGAGGTTGATCTGGGGCATTGGGGGGCACTGCTCCTTTCGGGGATGTGTGTCCCGGTCCGTTGCCTGTTCCTGCGCACTGCGCGGGTGATCGGATGACTCCAGTCAGAAAACTGACATAGGCCTCAAGGTCTGCGACCGGTATGCCGATGACGATGATCAGCCCGCTGCTGCGATCGCGGTGCTCCGCACCGCAGCCCCGGCCTTCACGGCCCACAGCGGCTTGGCGAGCAGCAGCTGCACGTCGCAGATCCGCCGCTCGGCGAATCCGCCCTCGCAGTAGGCGAGGTACAGCGTCCAGATCCGCTGGAAGCGCTCGTCGTAGCCCAGCTGCGTCAGCTCGTCGCTGTTGACGGTGAAGTTGTGGCGCCAGCGGCGCAGCGTCTCGACGTAGCTGGCGGTGATGTCCTCCAGCCCCACCGCCTGCAGATCGGTGCGGCGCGCCACGTTGCTCATGATCACCTCCATCGAGGGCAGACAGCCCCCGGGGAAGATGTACTCGCGGATGAAGGACTTGGAGGCCTTCTCGACCTCGTAGGCGCGATCGTCGATGGTGATCGCCTGGAGCAGCATCGCGCCGTGCGGGGTCAGCAGGTCCGAGCAGCGGGCGAAGAAGCGCCCGATCTGCTGCCAGCCGACCGCCTCGATCATCTCGATCGAGACCAGCTTGTCGAATCGGCCACGCAGGTCTCGGTAGTCACGCATCAGCACCGTGACCCGGTCCTCGAGCCCGGCCTGGCGAACACGGGCCACCGCGTAGTCGTGCTGCTCTCTGGAGATCGTCGTCGTGATGACCCGGCAGCCACGGGTGGCGGCGGCATGCACGGCGAAGCCTCCCCAGCCGGTGCCGATCTCCAGTACCCGGTCATCCGGCCCGAGATCAAGGCGCTCGCAGACCCGCTCAAGCTTGGCCACCGACGCCTGCTCGAGCGTCATCCCGGAGCGCTCGAACAGCGCGCACGAGTACATCATCGTCGGGTCGAGCATCCGCGCAAACAGCTCATTGCCGAGGTCATAGTGAGCGGCCACGTCGCGCCGGCTGCGCTGGCGGGTGCGCCGCCGCGTGGCTTCGCGCAACCGCTGGCGCGGCTTCCACAGCGGCGCCGTGACGGCCCGTACGCGATCGATCAGCACAGCGTTGCGCGCGGCGAGGCGGATCACCGCCACCAGATCGGGGCTGTCCCACATCCCCTGGGCGTAGGACTCGGCCAGTCCGCGGCTGCCTCGCAAGAGCATCGGCCAGAACGCCGGGTCGTGGACGTCGATCGTCGCCGCGGGCGCGCCGGTGCCGAAGGTCCGCCGCTCGTGGCCCTCGACGATGGTGAGGCTGCCGACCCGGATCTGGCGCAACAGCAGCGACGCCACCGGGCGCCACTGCCGTCCGTCGCGTCCGCCCTGGCTCATCGCGCTGCCGCCGGCGGATGGGGGTGGACGCGGGCGCCCGCCAGCTTCAGGCCGACCGCATGCCCGTAGATGAGCGCCAGGACGCGGACCGTGGCCAGCGGGTAACGGGCGGTCATCCGGGCCACGGTGGCCCGGGTGAGCGGACGGCGCTCCATCGCCAGCGTCGCATCGAACGTGGCGGCGCCGTCGCGGCGGCTCTCGATGTGGACCGAAAGGGTGGCGCCCGGCCGCGTGGCCCGCGCCACATACGCGTGATCCATCCCCATGAACGGCGAGACGTGCAGCTCCTTGGCGAAGCTGCCGCTCATGATGGCCGCGTCCGCGCCGTTCCCGCCGAGCAGATAGCTGTGGCGCTCGCCCCACGGAGTGTTGGTGACCTCGGCGAGCACGCTGACCAACCGGTGGGCGCCGGGATCGAAGCAGTAGTAGAAGCTGACCGGGTTGAAGCACAGCCCAAACGAGCGCAGCTGGGTGAGCAGCCGAATCGGTCCGGCGGGACGATGGCCCGAGAGCTCCGTCACCCGGTCGCGGACGGCGACGTCGAGCGGCAGCGCCTCCGGGCCCAGGTAGTCCCGGCGCCGGAAGCGCAGCGCCCCGGGACCGCGCGCGAGCAGGCGCCCACCCAACAGCGTCGGCAGCTCCTGAAGATCGACGTAGGCGAGCGCCAGCCGGTGGGTGAACTGCGTGTCTGGCGCCACCCGCCGGTGGCGGATGGTCCCCATGTAGATGCAGCTTGCCGTCACAGACCTGCCCCGAAGCGCTCGGCCACCCGCAGCGCGCTGACCACGCCGTCCTCGTGAAAGCCCCAGCCCCAGTACGCGCCACAGAAGTGGGTGCGGTTCCGGGCGCTGATCTGCGCGACATTGCGCTGGGCGGCCATCCCCTCTCGGGTGTAGACGGGATGGGCGTAGGCGATCGTGCGGATCACCTGCGCCGGGTCGATCTGGTCGCTGCGGTTGAGCGTCACGCAGAACTCCCGCTCGGCGCGCAGGGACTGGAGCGTGTTCATGTGGTAGGTCACCGTGGTGCGCCCCGCCGGGGCATCGGACAGGTGGTAGTTCCAGCTCGCCCAGGCGCGCCGGCGCCGCGGCAGGATCGAGACGTCGGTGTGGAGCACAGCCTCGTTGGTTTGGTAGGGGATCGCGCCCAGGAGCCGGCGCTCCGCGTCGCTGGCATCGGCCAGCAGCGCGAGCGCCTGGTCTGAGTGCGTGGCCAGCACGACCTCGTCAAACGGCTCTGGCTCGCCGCCGCGCGGGGTCACGAGCACGCCATCGGCGCCACGGCGGACCGCCTGCACCGGCGTGCCCAGGCGCAGGCGTCCCGCGAAGCGGCTCAGCAGCGCCTCCACGTACCGGGCGGACCCGCCGCTGATGGTCTGCCAGCGCGGCCGGTCCCGGAACGACAGCATGCCGTGATTGTCGAAGAACTCGACCAGGAAGCGGGCCGGGAAGGTCCACAACTGCCGCGGGTCGGCCGACCACACCGCCGACGCCTGGGGCACGATCAGGCGCTCGATGAACGGGCGGCTGAAACGCTGCTGCTCGAGCCACTGGCCCAATGAAGGGCCGTCGCCGTCGGCGGCGCCTCCGATCAGAAGCTCGCGAGCGGCGCGGTTGAAGCGGGCCATGTCGGCCAGCATCCGGTGAAACCAGGGGGTGACCAGGTGCGCGCGCTTGGCGAACAGGCCATTGGGCGAGGAGCCGGTGTACTCGAAGTCTCCGCGGCCGTCGCTGACGCCGAAGGTCATCGTCGACGGTTGGATTGCCACCCCCAGGCGCTCTAGCAGGCGCTCGAAGTTGGGGTAGTTGCGGTCGTTGAAGACGATGAAGCCGGTATCCACCTGGTGGGTCTCGTTGGGCGTGTCGACGCGCACCGTGTTGGCGTGGCCCCCCGCGTAGCCGCCGGCCTCGAACACGGTGACCTCGTGACCCGAGTCCAGCAGGTGGGCGGTCACAAGGCCGGAGACGCCGGCCCCAACGATCGCAATCCTCATCTGTCGCGCCTTTACCCGATTCCGTCCGGCCCGATCAATGCGTCATCGTCCTCTGCGGCCGCGGCACGCCTGCGCGAGCGGCGCTCACCGACGGCGGCGATGAGGACGCTGAGCTCGAACAGCCCGTACAGGGGGAGCGTCTCCAGCAGCATGGTGATCGCGTCCCCGGGCAGCACGGCGGCAACCAGGCAGCAGGCCAGCACGGCCCAGCGGCGATTGCGGCGAAGCTGTGCAGGGGTCACGAGCCCGGCCCGCGTCACCGCGATGATCCCCACCGGCACCTGGAACAGCAGGCCCATCGCCAGGAGGACCGTCGCGGCGAACTTGTAGTACTGGTTGGCCTGCACCAGCACGTTGAACTCGCCGCTGTTGAAGTTCTGGAAGAAATGCAGCGACGCCGGCAGGACGACGGCATAGCCGAAGGCGACGCCGGCGGCGAACAGCGCGGGGATGGCGAGCGTCACCGGCAGCATCCGCCGCCGAAGCTGCGGGTCGAGGGCGGGCATGAAGAAGCCATAGGCCTGGAGCAGCACGACCGGCAAGGCCAGGATGAGAGCGAAGATCAGGGTGACGGTCAGCGTCGCGGTGAACGGCTCGCCGATTCCGAGGGTGACCGGGCGGTCGCCCTCCGGCGCCGCCGACAGGCTCTTGACGTCCTTGCCCAGGCTCTTCTGGACCTGCGCGAGCGATGACTGCGTGGCCGCGGGCTGCGGCTGTGCCCGCAGTGCGCCGACGACGACGCCGAGTTGCTTGGCGATGTCGCGAGCGCTGAGCTGCACGTGGTACGTCGCCCCCAGCGGCCCGTGTCCCGCGCGGACCTGATGCTGGGTGTTGTGGGCCAGCGGCTGGTTGACCAGCCGCAGGATCTGGTGGTTCTGCCAGAAGCAGAGGCCGAACGCGACCGCGACCGCCAGCAGCGACA
>JBAQGP010000755.1:0-2152 GCA_049287845.1 Solirubrobacteraceae bacterium
CCCGTCGGCCGGTCCCGAGACGCCCAGCTCGCGCTCCAGCGCCCGGAACAGCGCGATCCCCGGCCCGCGCTTCCACGATCCCCCGCGCGCCGTGCGCGCCCCCGCCGGAACCGCCCAGTAGGCCACCAGACCGCGGAAGTGGTCGATGCGAGCGAGGTCGAAGAGGTCGAGCGTGCGCCGCACCCGCTCGATCCACCAGCGGTACCCGCGGCGCTGAAGCGCCGGCCAGTCATACAGCGGATTGCCCCACAGCTGGCCGGAGCTCGAGTACGCGTCCGGCGGGGCCCCGGCGACGAACCCGGACTGAAAGAGCTCGGGATGAGACCGATGGTCGCAGCCTCCCGGCGAGACATAGATGGCAACGTCGCCGAGGATCCGCACCCCGCGCTCGGCGGCGTAGGCGCGCAGCGCGCCCCATTCGCGATCGAAGCGGACCTGGTCAGCCACGGCGCCGCGCCCGGCAAAGCGCTCCCAGTCGCCGATCCAATATGCCTGGCGCTCGCGGAACTCGGCAATCTCGGAGGCCGACACGGCCGCGCGGGGATCGGCCAGCAGCCCCGGCCAGGCGGCAAACGCGCTGCTGGACTTATACGGAGATCGGTAGCGGTCGGGCGGACCCAGCGGCAGCACCTGCCACCACGACTGCCCGGCGGCGGCCAGCCAGTCGATGAAGCGGAAGGCGTCAGAGCCCAGCCGTCCCTGAGGCAGCGAGGTGATGTGCATCTGCACCCCGCTCGTTCTCGGCCGCTGGTTCACGAGCAGTTCACGAGCGGAGGTTTACCCCATGGCGTGGGATGGATACCTTCCAGTGCAGTGAGCACGCGGACTTCACACACCGAGGCAGGTCCGGCCCCGGCACCGCCGGCGTCCGCGGCGGACGCCGCGCAGCAGGCTCCGCGCCGGATCGTCATCCAGTTCCCCGAGCCGGCCGTCGACGGCGGGCGCTACCCCGCCAAACGGTGCGTCGGCGATGTCGTCGACGTGGAGGCCGACGTGTTCCGCGACGGCCACGAGCTGATCCGTGCGGTCATCCGCTATCGCGGCCCCGGCGACGAGCACTGGCAGGAGGTCGGGCTGCGCCGGATCGACGCCCACCTGGGCGGAGTGCGCTGGGCGGGGCAGTTCACCGTGGACCGGCCCGGCGCCTGGCAGTTCACGATCGAGGCGTGGACCGACGTGTTCGGCACCTGGCGCGACGAGCTTCAGCGCAAGGTCAACGCGCACCAGCACGACCTTTCCGGCGAGCTGTCCGAGGGCCGCGTGCTCCTCGAGGCCGCGGCCGAGCGTGCTCAGAATCCCGCCGGGCGGACACTCATCGAGCACGCGGTCCAGCAGCTGACTCACCCCGGCGTGCCCGAGTCAGCCCGGCACGATGTGGCGCTCGGCGAGGAGCTCGCCCTCGCGGTCGAGCGCGAGCAGGAGCGTCACGGCAACGTCACGCTGGACCAGCCGCTGACGATCGAGGTCGACCGGCTGCGGGCGCGGTTCGGCGCCTGGTATGAGATGTTCCCCCGCTCCTGGGGCGGGCTGCGCGGCGTCGAGGCACAGCTGCCCCGGGTGGCCGAGCTCGGCTTTGACGTCATCTACCTGCCGCCGATCCACCCGATCGGGCTCACCAACCGCAAGGGCCGCGACAACGCACTGACCGCGGCCCCTGGCGATCCGGGCTCTCCGTGGGCGATCGGCGATGCCACCGGCGGCCACGACGCCATCCACCAGGACCTGGGCACCGAGGAGGACCTGCGCTCGCTCACCGCGGCGGCGGCCGGCTTCGGCATCGACATCGCGCTGGACTTCGCGATCCAGTGCTCGGCCGACCACCCGTGGCTGACCGAGCACCCAGAGTGGTTTCACCGCCGCCCCGACGGAACGCTGAAATACGCCGAGAACCCGCCGAAGAAGTATCAGGACATCTACAACGTCAACTGGGACTGCGAAGACTGGCGCGGACTCTGGGACGCGCTGCTTGCGGTGGTGCTCCACTGGGTCGATTGCGGGATCAAGATCTTCCGCGTGGACAACCCTCACACCAAGCCGTTCGCCTTCTGGGCGTGGGCGATCGACGAGGTCCACGCCCGTGACCGCGACGTCATCTTCCTGGCCGAGGCGTTCACCAAACGCGCGGTCATGCGCCACCTCGGCAAGCTCGGCT
>JBAQGP010000756.1:0-3898 GCA_049287845.1 Solirubrobacteraceae bacterium
GTCGGGATCACACACTTGGCCAGCTGATGCAGACAGGGGCGGGGGCCACTATGACAGCAGCAGCGAGCAACACATGGAGAAGGGCTGAGATCTCAAGCACAGAGAAGAGAACAACATCAACGTCAACGGCCGTGACGAGGACGTCCGCCGGGCCGTCAGGGAGTTGGGCGCCGTGATGGAGGTGCAGAGGTGAGCACGAGATTGCGTCCTGGGCCGGCGAGCATGGAGGGCCTTAGGTGGCTATGCCGGGTGGGGCCGGCGCCGATCGATGCGTGGAGCTGCGCGATGGGATGGGCTCCAGGTAACGCTCGGTCTCACGCCGCGCGGCTGACCCGCGAAGGATGGATCAGCCGAATCCCGCGAGCGCGCGGCGACGGCTCTCTGTTCTTCGCCACCAGGCCGGGCGTGGCTGTCGCCGAGATCGATGTGCCGGCGGCGCCGGCGCCGGCGCCGACGTGGTGGTCTCACCACAGCGCGTGCGCCTGGGTGGCAGCGTGGCTCACGGTCCGCCAACGGGAGATGCGCGCACCCCGCGAGCTCGTGACCGACAAGGCGTGGCGAGGCGAGCTGGTGAGTGTGGCGGGATCGCGACGAACGGTGCACACCCCGGATCTCGTGGGGATCGTGCCCAACCGGCGCCCAGCGGCGATCGAGGTCGAACTGTCACGCAAATCCAAGGCGCGGTTGCGGGCGATCCTCGCGTTGCACGCGAGCTGGATCGCGGCGGGCCGGTCGGGCGCGTGCGTGTACATATGCGGCAACCACGACGTGCGAGACCTGGTCATCGCCCAGGCGGCGCGGGTCGGTCTGGGCACGGCCAACGGGAGCCTTCGCGTCGAGCTGCTGGAGACCGTCAAGGCGCTGGCTCTCGAGGGCCGTGACGGCGTTCCACGTGGAACGGGTCTCGCGGAGCTGACGGGATGACGCCGATCGGAGTGCTGATCGATGTCGGGGCGATCCTCGCGCTTGGAGCGGGCGGCCTGGCAGGCGCGTGGGCGATGCGCCGCTACACCACCCTGTCGGCGCGCAACCTCTATCCGCTAGCGGCGGTCAGCGCGGCCGCGCTGGGGTTCATGGTGTGGCGGCGCGCATGGGAGGCGGCGATGATGATCGCGCCCGTCGCCGCGCTAGGGGGGTGTGCGGCGGTGCACGGGCGACGGCTGAGGCTCGCTGACCTGGGCGCCGGCGAGGAGCTGCGCGCCCATGAGCAGGCGCGCCGCTGGATGTGGCAGCCCGCGCCCGCGCGCCGCGCGGGCGAGCGCATCTCCCTCGGCTCTCAGGGCGAGCTCGTCCACACCCGACCGTGGCCGCGGCAGGTCGCCTACGTTCCCGTCAGCCTGGTCGATGACGATCGTTTGCGCCTACCGCTGGGCGCAGGCCAGCACATCTTCGCCTGCGGCGCGACCGGGTCGGGCAAGACCACGACGATGCGGCGCGTCCTCGCGGCGCGCACACTCACCCAGAGCGCTGCCCTACTGATCCTGGACCAGAAGGGCGACCAGGAGGATGTGGAGCAGATGAGCCGCCTAGCGGCCGCCGCCGGCGTCCCCTTCGTGCTGATCGATCCGCTGGATCCCGCCAGCGACCGCTATCAGCCGCTGTGGGGGTCGCCCGCGCAGGTCGCCGCGCGCGCCGTCGAGGCGATCAAGCAATCAGAGCCCTACTACTACGACACCCTGCGCCTGCACCTCGACACCGTCTGCCGCGTCCTGCACGCCGCCGACCGCTGGCCCCCGTCGATCCCGTTCCTGATCGACGCCTGCCATCCGCTGCACTATCCAGCGCTGGAAGCGATCGCCCATGGGCTCGGTGAGCAGCATCGGCAGCTCGCCCGGCGCATCGAGGAGCACGGCCGATACGTCGCCTCGCGCAAGGGCAGCGAGGACCTCTCCGGCGTCACCGCCCGCCTGCAGGTCGCGCTCGCCCTGGCCAGCCGCGAGATCGTCACCCCCCGGATCACCCCCGAGGGAGACGCCGTCGGCGTCGGGCTCGTCGAGGCACTGCGCGCCCGGGCAGTCGTGATGTGGCGCATGCACGCCGACGTCATGCCCGACGAGGCTGCCGCGATGACCGTCGTCGCCCTCGCCGATCTGCACGACGCCGCCGCGCAGGCCGGTGCGCCCTGGACACTCATGCTCGACGAATTCGGCGCCGTCATCAGGATGGCCTCGAGCCGTGCCGTGGCCATCCTGCAGCGCGGGCGAAGCCACGGCGGGCAGGTCATCGTCGTCACCCAGTCCGTCGCCGACCCCGAGGCGCTCTCTGGACAGCCCGGGCTGCTGCCGAGCCTGACCGACAACTTCTCAGCCGTCGTGGCGCACCGCCAGACGGCGCCCGAATCGCGCGACTGGCTGGCGAAGCTGATGGGAACCCGCGCGCTGTGGCAGTCCACCAACCAGACCACAGGCCATGGCAGCCAGCACTCCGGACGCGGCTCGGCCCGGCGCGTGCGCGAGTTCCGGATCGGCTCTGACGTCTTCGCCGAGCTCGACCGCGGCGAAGCAGTCATCTACACCACGCTCGGCCCTGAACCGCAACGCGCCCCGATCCTCCCGGTGGAACTCGAAGAGTGCCCACCCCAGCGCGTCGGCACCGGACCCAAGCACGCCTGCGAGCTGCTCGTCCACCCCGAGGACACGCTCCCGTCGATCGCGCAAGCCGCGCAGCAGAGCCCAGGGCTCAATGAGATCGACCCCGGGAGCGCCGACCTTTAGGCGGCTACGCTCCCGCGGGCGCTGCTCAGCGCCGGGGCGCCGGGCCAGGCCCAAACGCGCGCTCAAGCGTGCTCGCGGCCGAGCTGTTCGCACCGGCGTGCGCGCCGTGCAGCGCCAGCATGACAGCGACGATGAGCGCGGCGCCGATCAGCGGGCGCAGCAGTCGGAGTAGCCGCCAACCCAGGTAGAGGCGCACAACGGTGCCCACCCCGGGGCCTACGCGGTCCCCCGGGCAACGTCGCCGGTGCTGTAGATGTCCTCCAGCTCATCGGTGAGCATCCTCGACGCGTCCGAGAGGTCTGAGAACGCGCTGGCCAGCGCCGCGGGCGAGCTGCCCGCCAGCGCGGCTGCGAGCACCTCGACCGCTTCATCAAACCGCTTCCACAGCGCCGCCGAGCCCGGGCGGTTCATCCCGGGCGTCAGCTCCGGCGCCAGCGTGAACCCGTCCTCGATCGCGCGTGCCCGCCAGCCAAGCCCGCCGTCAGCGGCGAGCTGGAACGCCCCGGCCTGCTCGGCCGCCGCGTCTGACAGCTGCCTCAGGCGGCCCGGAAACCCGGCGTCGGGAGGCGCGAGCGCGTGCGCATCAAGCGCCGACTCCCAGCTGCGTCCCGCTGTCTGCATCCGGTCGACGATCGCCGCGATTTCAATCGCCATCGCCGTCGCGCTCCCGCGTCGGGCTGACGATCAACGACGACAGCAGATCGCGCGCCTCCCGGCCCGCGCGCAGACGCGAACCACCGGGCGCCGGTGATCCGCTGCTGGCCGGCCCAGACAGCATCCGGTTGACCTCTGACTGGCGGATCCGCCAAAAGCGCGCGCCGGCGCGATGGGCCTGGAGCTTGCCGTCCTTGATCCACTCGCGGATCGTCGGCTCAGTGACGCTCAACAGCTTTGCGACCTCGGCGACACTCAGTAGCCGGTCCTCGTCATCTGCCATATTTTCACGATCTAGATAGCTTAACCACGCTCAACCACTGCTATCCTACAGGCTACGGGATGTCGGCGCCAGTCACCGATCAGCTGGAGGAACGTCGCAAACAGCGCGAAGCGCTCGACACCGCGGCCCGCGCCAAGCGCGCCGCTGCCCGAGCGAAAACGCCCGCAGCCGCGCGCAATCTCTACACCGGACTGATCACCGGCGCCACCGAGCCCCCCGACAACGGTGCGGGCCCCGAGTGCACGAC
>JBAQGP010000757.1:0-2895 GCA_049287845.1 Solirubrobacteraceae bacterium
ACCGGCAGATCGGCAGCCTCGGCGGCGGCGAATAGCGGCCGGTACTTCTGATGGCCCCACAACGGATCGAGACCCGCGCACGGCAGATAGATGCCGACGATGCCGCGATCATCGGCATACCGCTCGATCTCGCGCACGGAGTCCTCTGGATCCTGTGGACAGGCTACGATGCACCCGAGCAGCGCCTGTCCGCGAGACGTCCACTCCTCGACCAGCCACGCGTTGTACGCCCGGGCGAGCGCCGCCGCGTACTCGGGCTGCGGGAGCATGGGCAGCTTGAGCAGGTGATCGGGGAACAGGATCCCCACGTTGACATGCAGCTCGTCGAGCGCACGACGCATCTCGTCGTGCGTGAACACCATCCGCGTCGCCTCGTGACCAGACGGGAACTTGGCGGTCAGGGTCGAGTCGCCCCCCACCGAGAATCCGGGGATGTCGAGATATGTCTCGCGCACGTCGGCG
Organism: Solirubrobacteraceae bacterium; assembly: GCA_049287845.1. Classification (GTDB taxonomy): domain Bacteria; phylum Actinomycetota; class Thermoleophilia; order Solirubrobacterales; family Solirubrobacteraceae; genus Palsa-465. The sequence goes on from JBAQGP010000757.1 coordinate 463, forward strand.
ATGTTCTCGAGCGCTACACGCCAGGGCATGTCGCAGTAGGGGGCGAGGGCGGCCGGGGTTTCGTGCACGTGGACATCGGTGTCCACGATCAGCATCTCCTCGAGCTTCGCTCGGGCCTGATCGCTCTCGCTGGCAACGGCGGTGTACGTCACGGCTGTCCTTTCACTCGACCGGCGCGAAGCTCCCGGAAGGTGACTGCCGGGACGGCTCATACGTCTGATGGAAGTCGGCGGTGACGGCATCGCGTGTGACCGCATGGGCGTATGCCAGGAGACCGTCGATCGCCGCAATAGCGCCCGCGCTGTCTCCCGACGCGACAGCGCGCATCACGGCGGCGTGCAGCGTGGCCGACCGAACCATGTCCTGGTGGCGCCGCTGGTGCATGTACCAATAGCGACGCGACAGAGCCTGGAGGGGCGCGAGCGCGGTCGTCGCGAACTGATTGCGCGCCGTCGCGGTGAGCAGCGCGTGAAACTCACGATCGAGCTCCAGGAAGGCCCGGTCGTCCCCGCCGGCCGCCACGGCCTCCATCTGATCGGCCAGCGACTCAAAGCGCTCGCGCTTGTCGTCGGTGCACAGATGGGCCGCGCGCGCGGCCACGATGCGCTCCAGGGCACGCCTGACCTCGAGCGCGAGCAGGTGCTGCTCGATGTGGATCTGTTCGATCATCGCTCCCCGCTTGGGCAGGATGCGGACGAGATGTTCGGCTTGGAGCCGTTGGAGGGCCTCTCGGATCGGGGTCCGTCCGATCCCCAGGGTCGCGCACAGGCCGGCTTCCGACACGAGTTCGCCGGGAGCCAGCTCGAGGGTGACGATCATCTCCTCCAAGCGGCTGTAGGCCTCCTCAGACAGGGTCCGAGGCGGCGCCGGAGCGACCGGGGCGGCGGTCGCCGCTCGGCTACGGACGGGCCGGGCGCGATCTTTCTTCACCTTGTCCATTCGGCCTCCCTGTCGGTGGCATAGGCGGCGAGTCGCGCGTCGCGGGTGCGGCGCGCGGCGTCGATCTCCGACTCGGGCATCTCGAGCAGACCCATGTGTCCCGCGCTCGGTGCGTCCGTGCTCGCCAGAACGGGATACAGGCGGGCAGCGAGTTGTGAGAAGAGCTCGGCGCCGCCGAGAGCGGCCGAGGTAAGCGGGCCGACAACACCCCACCTCCGGCCGATTCCCTCAACGACGACCCGGTCGAGGTCCTCCTTGGTGACGACGCCGCTCTCCACTAGCGCGATCGCCTCGCGTAGGAGCGCGAACTGGAGGCGGTTGAACACGAAGCCGGGAGTGTCCAGGTTGATGCGGATGGGGTCGCGGCCCAGCGAGACGAGGATGGCGTCGACCTGCTGAACCACGGCGGGCGCCGTCGACGGCCCCGGGATGACCTCGACTATACGATGCGCCCACGGCGGGTTCACATAGTGAACGCCGATAAGTCGCGTGGGGTCTTCGAGCCCGTCGGCGATTGAGGCGATGGTCAGCGAGGAGGTGTTGGTCGCCAGGATCGCCACCGGTGACACGGTCTGGGCGATACGGAGCTCCTGCTGCTTGAGCGCCAGGTCCTCCGGGAGCGACTCGACGACGAGATGCGCGCCGCGGGCGGCGTCGGCGGTAGTGCGGGCGTAGTCGATGTCAAGCTGACCGTCCGACGTGGCGTCGAGACGGGCCATGGCGGCGGCCTGGCCCGTGGCCTTCGACACCGTGAACCGCACAGTGTGGCCGCCGCGGGCGTAGTCGAGCGCGATCTGAGAGCCCATTCGCCCGGCGCCGAGCACGGCCACAGTGATGGTCTGCCGGCCTGCCCCCGTGCTGTCTAACATACGAATAACATACCAGTCTGTCGTACCTTCCGGGCGCGCTGCCACGTCTGCGACACGTGTCATCAGCGGGCACGCGCCGGTGCCATCCGGCAACGGTCACCCGCTCAGGCCGCCCTCCAGTGCGAACCCGGCCCGGAACATGACTGGTTCGCAGCAGCGCCCTCCGATGATCTGCACTGCGGTCGGAAGGCCCGCCTCGTCGTGCCCGCTCGGGATAGACAGCGCCGGGTGGCCGCTCAGGTTCAGCGGTGCGGTGTTGTAACAGAGGGCCGCCGACGTGCGCTCGGCGATCTGCGCAAACGGGGCGGCGTAGTCGAGGAGCTTGGGTGCGGTGATGGGCAGAGTGGGTGTCAGCAACACGTCAAACCGGCTGAGGGCGCTGTCGAGCTCGTGGCGCACGAGGAGACGGAGGTTGTGCAGGCGGCCGAAGGCGGCGTTGGCGTAACGATCGCGCAGGTGGCGATCAGCCAGGACCCACGCCTTGATCTGGTCGGCCAGCAGCGGTGACTGCGTCCGGCGATCGCGCGCGAAGGCGCGCATCCGGCCGGTGTCGATGTATCCCATGTGGCCGACTCCCTCGCCGTCGGTGCGGAACATCGCCGCCACGAGCTGACCGATGTAGGGC
>JBAQGP010000758.1:0-2698 GCA_049287845.1 Solirubrobacteraceae bacterium
GGGCCGGGCGCCCGCGACCAGAGTCAGCCGGCGGTCACGTGGTCGGTGCGATTGACCGGCGCGATGTAGCCGTTGCCGCGGTAGTCAACGGTCACCTTCAGCCCGGCCGGGCCCTTGCTGTGCAGGCGCCGGAAGCTCGCCGCGACCGAGAACCGGCAATCCGTCTGGATCGGGGCCACCACGAACGCCAACTGCCGGCGGCCATTGAAGAAGCGGACGCCGACGTTGCCGGTGCAGCGCTGCGCGGCGGGAATGAAGCCGGCGCCGCTCAGCGATCCGGAGGTCGTGAACAGATAGGGCGAGTGCTTGTCGCGGCCGGGTGAGGTGTGAGCGGTCATTCTCGGGACCGGCCGTATCGAGGGCTCGGTGAAGAACGTGGCGTCGCCGCCGGCCGAGACGACACTGGCGCCGTGGAAGGCCACGATCCGGTAATGGAAGAGCGTGGCGGGGGCCAGGCCGGTGAGCTGCGCGGCGACCGACACGGGCGTCGTCAGGCCGGCCAGGGCGCCGGGGAAGTTCTGCATCCCGTATGCCGGCGTGAGGCCGTACTGGATGACCCACGTGGTCGTCGCGCCCTCAGGATTGATGACTCCGGTGGGGGTGGCCACCGTCTTGCCGACGCTGACGGCGCCGCCGGTCACAACGGCCGCCGGTGGGTGTCCTGTGGTCGTGAAGGCGCGGTCGGCCCCGGCCACGGCACCGCCCGAGTTGCTCGCATTCAGGCGGTAGTGGTAGGTGGTGCCCGGGGTCAACCCGGTGACCGTGATGGTGATGGCAACCGCCTTGATGCCCGCCTTGACGGTGTGCAGCGTGGTGGTCGCCCCGTAGGCGGTGGTGGGACCGTAGGTGAAGTCGTACTGGGTGGCGTGGCCGTTGGGGTTGACCGTGCCGTTGAGCACGGCCGTCGTGTCACCGATATTGGTCGCCCTGCCGGTCGCGATCGCCGGGGACCCCGCCGCGAGCGCGACGCCGGCGGTCGACGCCCCCAGGACCGTGGACAGGACAAGCACCTGCAAAGTGCGCCTCATTCAAGCCTCCTCGCCGATTCTTGCGCTTTCTATACCGCCCGCCGGTCGGAAGTTGCGCGCGGGGCGGAGGTCGGGGTCGCACTCGATAGGTTGTCGCCCGTGATCTTCTATGAACCCGGCAAGCGGGACCGGTCCGTTCTCGCCCACGACCCGTTCAAGGCGCTGGTGGTGCCACGGCCGATCGGCTGGGTGTCGACGATGTCGGCGGACGGGTCGATCAACCTTGCCCCCTACAGCTTCTTCAACGCGATCGGCGAGGGGCCCCCGATGCTCGCGTTCTCCAGCAGCGGGGCCAAGGATTCAGCCACCTTCGCCGGCGAGCTCCGGGAGTTCGTCTGGAATCTCGTCACGTTTGACCTGCGCGAGCAGATGAACGAGACCTCGGCACCGCTGCCGCGCGGCTGCAGCGAGTACGAGCGCGCCGGGCTGGAGATGGCGCCGTCGACACTCGTGGCGCCTCCGCGTGTGGCGGCGGCGCGCTGCGCGATGGAATGCAAGGTGGTTCACACGGTGGAGCTGTGCGACATCGAAGGACGCCGCGTCGATCAGCACCTGGTCATCGGGCAGGTCGTGGGGGTCCACCTGGACGAGTCGGCGATCGTCGACGGCTCCGTGGACACCGCCCGGCTGCGTCCCGTGGCCAGGCTCGGTGGCCCGGCGGATTATGTGGTCGTCGACGACGTCTTCCGGATGACGCGGCCGACCGAGTAGCCCGGGCCTTCGCCGGGAAGGATCCGCCGACGAGAGCGTCGTGAGGTCCTAGATGGCAGTGGTGATCTCAGACCGGGTGCTCGAGAGCAGTGACCGGCTGCTCGATGGTGAGCCGGATGCCCATCTCGTCAGCCTCGTCAAAGCCGGCCACGATGCCGCGTTCGCTGCCATCGTCCGGCGCTATGAGCGCGAGCTGCAGGGCCAGGCACGCCGGCTCAGCTCGGACGGGAGGGGGGAGGACGCCGTCCAGCAGGCGTTTCTCAACGCGTTCGCGGCGCTCCGGCGCGGCAGCGAGATCCACCACCTTCGCGGCTGGTTGCATCAGATCCTCCGCCACGAGGTCGTGCGGGCGCGCTTGCCCATCGACGCCCCGCTCGACGCGGCCGTGGCCGGCGGGGAGACGCTGGAGGACACCGTGCAACGCCGCGCCACCGCTCATACGACGTTGGTGGAGCTGAGCGCCCTGCCCGAGCGCCAGCGCGATGCCCTCCTGAGCACCGCGGTGCACGGCTTCCCGCGCGCGCAGGTGGCGCAGACGATGGGGCTGTCCGAAGGCGCCGTGCGCCAGTTGGTGCACCGCGCGCGCCTGCGGTTACGCCAAACGGCGACCGCGCTCATCCCCTTCCCGCTGGTCAAGTTGTTCGGCGCGGCCCGCTCGGGCGTGGACGCCGCGCCTGACGCTGCCCTCAGCGCGGGCGCCGCTGCCTCCGGCGGTCTGGTCATCAAGGTCGGCGCGCTGCTGGCATCGGGTGTCGTCACCGGCATCGCGGCCATCCACACCCTCCCGTCAGATCACCATGCCCGGGCGCCCGTCCACGGCGCCCGGCACCACCTCGCGCACCCGCCCGCGACCGGGCATGTTGCACCGGCGCCGGCCGCTTCGATCGCACCCGCCAACCCGGTGCTTGTGACCGACGGCATTCGTGGGCACGAGAACCTGCCGGCGAGCGGCGTGGATC
>JBAQGP010000759.1:0-7260 GCA_049287845.1 Solirubrobacteraceae bacterium
GGCGGCGGACGCGGCGGCGGGACGACTCTCCGCGCCAGTCCAGGCCGGCGCGGCGAGACCGGTCCACACGGGCGCGGCTAGAGGTCCGCGCCCGTCGCCAGCTGATCGGCCGGACGCGAGCCGAGGAACTGCGTGAGGGCCGAAGCCTCCAGCGGCCGCGCGTACAGGAAGCCCTGACCCGAATCGCAGCGGGCGCGCTGCAGGTGCTCGAGCTGGGCCAGGTCCTCGATGCCCTCGCCGAGGGTCTCGAGGTTGAGCGACTTGCCCAGGTCGATGAGGGTCTGGATGAGCGCCGCGGACTCCTTGGACGAGGCGATGCCCTGGACGAAGGCGCGGTCGATCTTGAGCGTGTCGACCGGGAACTGGCGCAGGTAGGCGAGCGAGCTGTACCCGGTGCCAAAGTCGTCGACGGCGACGCGGACCCCGAGCCGCTTGATCGCGTGCAGGCGCCGGGCCGTCGCATCGGGATCTTTCATGAGCGCAGTCTCGGTGATCTCCACCGTGAGAGCTGACGCCTCCAGGCCGGACTCGAGCAGTGCGCCGCGCACATCGTCGATCAGCTCGTCGTGGTCGAGCTGGCGGCCCGACACGTTGACGCTGATCGCGAGGTCGTACCCCTGGGCGCGCCATTCCGCCGCCTGCAGGGTCGCGGTCCGCAGGACCCAGCGCCCGATCGAGAGGATCAGACCGCTGCGCTCGGCGATGGGGATGAACACGTCAGGCGCGATGACGCCCCGCTCGGCGTGACGCCAGCGCAGCAGCGCCTCCACGCCGGTGGTGCGCTCGGACTTGAGGTCGAAGGTCGGCTGGTAGACGAGGAACAGCTCCTCGGCGGCGATGGCGTCGGCGAGATCCATCTCCAGCGTGATCCGATCCTGGGCGGCGGTCTGCATCCCGGACTCGAAGGTCACGTACTGGTTGCGGCCGGCTTCCTTGGCGGCGTAGAGGGCGACGTCGGCGTCGGCGAGGAGGTCCTCAGCGGTCTCGTGCCGGCCGTAGGCGACGCCGATGCTCGCCGTCACCGACAGCTCGCGGCCGATCTCATCGGTCAGGTCGTAGGGCTCGCGCAGCACGTCGAGCACGCGCTCGGCGACGAGCTCGGGGCCGGCGTCCAGGCTGCTGGCCTCGAGCAGGACGACGAACTCGTCGCCGGCGAGGCGACCAGCCGTGTCACCGGCGCGGACCACCGTCTCCAGCCGAGCCGCGACGGCCTTGAGGAACGTGTCACCGACGGCGTGTCCAAAGGTGTCATTGATGTGCTTGAAGCCGTCGATGTCGATGTAGAGCACCGCGATGGGCTGGTCGGCGCGCCGGGCGCGCGCCAGCATCTGGTCGGCGCGATCGATCGTCAGGACGCGGTTGGGCAGGCCGGTGAGGGCATCGTGGAGCGCCTGGTGGCGCAACTGCCCGGTCTTCTCGGCCACCATCGCCAGCGCCCGTTCGCGGGACCGTGACAGAGTGAGGATCAGCAGCGACAGCAGCAACGTCACGACGACACCTGCGCCGGAGATGAGTGCGCCCTGAAGGAGCGGGGCGATCCCGGCCACGATCGGCGCCCCGGTGACGGCGATCGTCCATCGGCCGTCGAAGTCCATGACCGTCCGCCGCGTGAGCGAGCCCGAGGCCTGCCCGATGCTGGACACGTCGACCAGCCGGCCGTCGGGATTGGCGTACTGCAGGCGGACGTTCAGGCCGTGGTTGTGGCCCACGGCCTGCTGGAGCAGCGTGTCGACATCGAAGGAGCTCACCACCCAGCCCAATACGTTGGCGGTCCGCTCGGCGGGACTGCTCAGCGCCACGCCGCGCCGGTAGAACGGGACCTCGAAGAGCGTCGTGTGCAGCCACCCCACGTTGATCGGGGTGAGGAGCACGTGGTCGGCGGCGCCCGCCGCCCACAGCCCCGACGCCTCGCTGGAGCCGACGAACGTCCCTGGGTTGCACCAGTCCTGCTGGACCAGCTTGGCCGCGACCGAGGTCAGCGGCCGCAGCGCGCCGCTGGAGCCGAGCAGGCAGTACTGGGGCTGGCCCGTCGGGGCGACAACGGCAATGGAGGAGCCGAGAAGGCGGATGAAGGCGGGGTCGGCATTCCGGCGAGACTGGAAGCGGACGAGGTCTCTGGCGGTGACGATGTCGACGACCGCACTGCCGAGGCCGCCGACCTGGCGCTGGTTGCCCTCGAGACGGCGGTACCACTGGTCAAACTGCGTCGGCGTCAGCGCCGGGTGCATCGTCAGCACCGTGCGCAGCGTGGCGACGAAGTCGGCGTCGCGCTGGAGCAGGATCCCCGTCGTCGACGTGACGTCCTGGGCGACGGCGTGGAAGTCCTTACGCTCGTTGGCCTGCTCGGTGCGCGTCCACAGGATCGCGCTGATCCCCGAGAGCACCAGCCCGAGGATGAGCACCACGACGGCAGCGTGCATCGCCCGGCGCGATCGGCGGCGCGTCCTGGAGTCCTGATCGGAGGCGACAGGTTCGGCGTGAGCGCCCGAATGGGTCATTGCCACGTCAGTCGGCCCGGACCGCCCGGTCTTTAGCGCCGCCGGACGGTTTCCTCACAAACCCCGCCCTCTCGGGCGGGGACGCTGGGTCAGTCGCGGCGGATTGCCGCGGGCTCGTCGTCACCGTGCGCGACGGTGGACTCGCCCTCGCGGTGCACGACGGTGGGCTCGCTGTCGCGGCGTACGACGGTGGGGTCGGCCTCGCCCTGGCGGTCCACGACGGGGGAATTCGCATCGTCCTGGCGGTCCACGACGGCGGGGTTCGCCTCGTCCTGGCGGTCCACGACGGGGGAATTCGCCTCGTCGTGGCGGTCCGCGACGGCGGGGTTCGCCTCGTCCTGGCGATGCACGACCGTCGGCTCGGACTCGTCGCGGCGGGCCGCCGTGCCCTCGTCGGCTGCGACCGGACGACGGTCGTACGCGGCCGCCCCGTCGCGGCGGACAGGCTCGTCGGCGACGACGACCTCGCGCTTCCGGCGCGGTATGAGCGTGTTGAACAGGAGGATCGCCGCCGCCACGGCCCAGCCGAGCTTGGTCCAGCTGTTGGCGGCCGCCATGCCGAGCACGTTTCCGCTGACGACCGCGATCACCGCGGCCGCTCCGAGCGCGATCCCGACGATGAGACTCATGGTCTTGGCCAGGAGGTGCTGCGCGGCTCCGAAGAGCAGCAGACCGCCGCCCACGGCGGTGAGCATCCCCGTCCAGCCGTTGGCGCCGAAGATCCCGAAGAGGAAATTGCCGTCCCGGGCGACATGGCCGTTGGGGAAGTTGGAGAACGGTGGGAAGGTCCGCGCCTTGTACAGGAGGTAGAGACCGACGGCGAGGAGGAGCGTGCCCAGAATGAGCGCCGGACCCCTGGCCAGGCTGATGCCCTTCTCGGTGCGCGTCGTGGTCGACGTGGCGGTACGAGGTTCGGCGGAATAGGTGGGTGTGCCTGTGCGGTTCGCGGTAGCCATGCTCTAGACGTTCCCCCCGCACGTGGCGCACGAAACAAAAGCCCGTCGGAGGGCCCACGTTCGTGATTACACCCGATATCGGTCTAAAGCGGCCCGTCGTGCCTGGGCATGGTCGATGATCGGCGCGGGGTAGTCGTGGCCAATGCGACAGCCGGCTTTGTCCTGCACGTCCGCGGGCATCGTCCACGGCTCGGTCAGGTAGGCGTCGGGCACGCCGGCCAGCTCGGGGACGTAGCGCCGCACGTACTCGCCGCCGGGGTCAAAGCGCTCCTGCTGGAGAGCCGGGTTGAAGATTCTGCGAAACGCCGGCTGCGGGTCGACGCCCACCGAGGCGATCCACTGCCAGTTGCCGTTGTTGGAGGCCTCGTCGCCATCCAGCAGCAGCCTCATGAACCATCGCTCACCCCAGCGCCAGTCGATGCCCAGGTCCTTGGTGAGAAACGATCCCGCGAGCAGTCGCGCGCGGTTGTGCATCCACCCCTCCCGGCGCAGCTGCCGCATCCCGGCATCCACCGCGGGATACCCGGTGCGCCCCTCACACCATGCCTCGAACCGCCTCTCCGCCCGGCTCCACCGGATCGACCCGCGATACCGCGCCTGGAACTCGGTGTGGGCGTTGGCCGGGTGGTGCCCCATCACGTGCGCGTAGAAGTCGCGCCAGCAGAGTTGCCGCCGGTAGGCCGCCGCGCCCTCCCCGTCGGGGAGGCGATGCTCGACCTCCCGCGCCGAGATGCACCCGAAGTGCAGGTAGGGCGACAGGCGGCTGACCCCGTCCCCGGCGAGCTGGTCTCGCCCGTCCCGGTATCCGTGCACAGCGCGCGCCAGGAATTGGCGCAGCCGCTCCCGCCCCGCGCTCTCGCCGCCGGGCGCGGGGTCTTCACACTCCTGCTCCAGACCCAGCTCGCTCAGCTTCGGCAGGGTGCCGGCGGTGAGCCGTGCGGGCAGTGGCGCCAGGCCCGGAGGGGCGTTGTGGACGTCGCGCCGAGGCTGCGCGGTCCAGTTGCGCTGAAATGGCGTGAACACGGTGTAGGGGTTTCCGCTCCCGGTGCGGATCGCGTCGAGGCGATCCACGGCGAACAGCCCGGGATGCACGTGCAACGCGACGTCATCGCCGAGCGCATCACGGACCTCCCGCTGGCGGCGACGGGCAAATGGCCCGACGTCGGCGCTGAGATGGATCGCGCCGGCTCCGAGCTTGGCCGCCAGAGCGGCCAGCTCGCGCGCGGGCGGCCCGCGGCGCAGGACCAGGCGGCTGCCGCGATCGCGGAGCGCTCCGTCGAGGCTGGTCAGGCACTCGAGCAGGAACTGGGTGCGCGGTCCGGAGGCATGCCGGCCGCGCAGCAGCCCGTCGTCGAAGCAGAACACCGGGATCACCGTGTCAGCGGACTCCAGTGCGGCTGCAAGCGCGGGATGGTCGTGGACGCGGAGGTCGCGCCGGAACCAGACGATGGCGATCACGACCCCAGCCGCCGAGCCACGGCAGCCTGCCGGTAGTCGAAGATGCGCTCCAGATCGCGCTTGACGAACAGCGGGTGGGCCGACTCGCCGAGCCGCCCGAGGGGAAGCGCGTAGTGGACCTCGTCGGCGACGATCGTGCCATCGCCGTCGGCCGCGAACGTGTGGCGGTGGTGCCAGAGCCGGTAGGGCCCGCGCAGCTGGCGGTCGACGAAGCTGCGTCCGGGGTCCCACTCCTCGATCCGCGAGGTCCATCCCAGGGGCAGACCGTGCAGGCGCAGACGGTAGTGAATGCGCGTCCCCTCCCCCATCTGTGCGGGCTCGATCCCGCGCACCTCGAAGCGCAGCCAGGGCGGCGTGATCTGCTCGAGGTTGTGCGCGCGGGCGAAGAAGCTGAACACCTCGTCGGGCGAGCTGTTGACCCGCTGGCGGCGCTCCAGACGATGAACGTTGAGCGTCACCGGTCGCTGAGCACGTCCCTGAGCGCCGGCTCGATCTCCGCGTGGCGGAAGGTGTAGCCCAGCTCGCGCAGCCTGGCCGGAATCGCGCGCTGGCCGGTGGTGACGATCTCGGCCATCTCGCCGTAGAGCAGCTTGATCGCGGCGCCGGGGACGGGCACGACGGCCGGGCGGCCCAGGGCGTGCCCGAGCGCCCGGGAGAGCTCGGCGTTGGTGGCGGGATTGGGAGCGGTGAGGTTGACCGGACCCGAGGCCTCGTCGCGATCGAGGCAATGGATGAGCCCGCCGACGACGTCGTCGAGATGGATCCACGGGACGTACTGGCGGCCGCCCGCCACGGGGCCGCCGATCCCGAGCTTGAAGAACGGCAGCATCTTGGCCAGGGCCCCGCCGCTCGGTGACAGGACCACGCCGGTGCGGGTGCAGATGACACGTATCGAGGATGGGGCGGACCCCGCCTCCGCCTCCCAGGCCCGCGTCACGTCGGCGAGGAAGTCGTCGCCCGGTGAGGCCTCTTCGTCGAGGGGGGCGTCCCCCCGGGACCCGTAGTAGCCCGTGGCCGACTGCGAGACCAGCGCGCTCGGCCTCCCCTCCTGCGGCAATGACGTCAGCGCCCCGACCAGCATGCGGGTGCTGCGCACGCGTGACTCGCGAATACGCTGCTTGGCCCCGTCAGACCAGCGTTGCGCCACCGGCTCCCCCAGCAGGTTGACGACGGCATCGGCGCCGGCCAGCGCCTGGGCCGGCGGCGGCGCGCTCTCGGGCTCGGCCCACGGGTGGACCTCCACCTCGTTGCCCAGCACCCGCTGCCCCCGCTCGGGGTCGCGCGACAGCGCAACGACCTGGTCGCCTCGCGCGGTCAGCGCGTCGACCAGCGCCAGGCCGATCGTGCCCGTGGCCCCCGTGATCAGCACTCGCATCGTGTGTCGTCCTCCTTGGGGAGGTGGTCTTCGCCTTACGGCGTGTTGGAAGAATCTCTACAAGTTGTATCGTTTTCACATCTCGCGCGTCGCACACTCAGAGCTGACCACCGCCCAACTGGCGCAGCGGACCGGGCTGGGCGCCGGGACGCTGCGCATGTGGGAGAGCCGGCACGGCTTCCCGGACCCCTCTCGGTTGCCCGGAGGTCACCGGCGGTACGCCGAGGCCGAGGTCGAGCGGGTCCGCGAGGTGCTGTGGCTGCGCGATCAGGGGCTGTCCCTGCCTGCGGCGATCGAGCGCGTCCGCAACCGGCACGCTCCGGTCGCGGCGTCGGTGTTCGCCGGGCTGCGCCGTCGCCGCCCGGACCTCACGCCCGCGGTCCTGCCCAAGCCGGCGGTGCTGGCGCTCAGCCACGCGATCGAGGACGAGTACTGCGCCCAGGGCGTCGACGGGGTGCTGATCGGGTGCTTTCAGCGCGAACGCTTCTATCGCCGCGCCGAGCGCCGATGGCGTGAGCTGGCCCGGACGGCGGACCTCGCGGTGGCGCTGGCGGACTTCCCCGGTCGCGCCGATCCGCCGGGCGGCCCGGTGGAGGTGCCGATCGACCCCCGTCATGCTCTCTCGCGGGAATGGGCGGTGCTCATCAGTGCCAGGGGCGCCCGTGCGTGCCTGGCGGCGTGGGAGCAGCCCGGCGAGACGAAGGCCCCCGATGCCCAGCGGCGCTTTGAGGTGCTCTGGTCCTTCGAGCCCTCGGTCGTCGCCGACGCCGTGGCCGTCGCGGCCGAGCTGCTCTCCCCCATCGATGCCGGCGTGGCCGCGCGGCTGCGCGCCGCACACGACGTGGCCGCAGCGGATCTGGACCCCGCGCCCGCTCTACGCTACGGCGCTCAGGTGGCGCACCGGATGGTCGGCTACCTGGGACAGATGCTGGTGGCGCCCGGCCACCTCGGCGCTCACGTGCCTCCCTGATCC
>JBAQGP010000760.1:0-2634 GCA_049287845.1 Solirubrobacteraceae bacterium
GGGCGTGGCGCTGCCGCGGCGCAGGGCCCGCGCGAGCAGCCAGCGGTTGACCGATCCCATCAGCAGCTCGCCGACGCCGGGGCGGCGCCACCACCGTGCGATGGCGGGCCATTGGAAGCCGTCGAGCAGCGGGACGGCGTCGATGATGGCCATCCGCGTCACGCGCTCGGGGTGGCGCTGGGCGAAGAGAAGGCCGATGGCCGCTCCCCAGCCGTGGGCGACCAGCGCGACCTCCGGCACGGCGAGCGCGTCGAGAAACCGCTCCACGAACACCGCGTAGGCCTGCAGCGAGTAGTCGAGGTTCCCCGCCTTGCTCGTGCGCCCGAACCCCGGCAGGTCCGGAGCCACCCCGCCGGTCAGCTCGAGCAGCGCGGACCAGTCGTCCGAGCTCGTCGGAACGCTGTGCAGGTAGAGGACCTCGGTATCGCGCGCCGGAGCGCGGCGATAGAAGACCGAGGCTCCGGCGACGTCGGTCGTGTGCTCGTCGACGCCCACGCCCGGCCGAGGATAACGTCCCGCGACGTGACCGATCCGGCCTGGAAGCGTCCCGCTCCCCGCCGCGTGCGCGCGGTCCGCGATCGGCTGCGGCTCGTTTACGGGATCCCGGGGTGGGCGGCGCACGGCCACCCGATCGCCGAGCTCGTGCTCACCGTGCTCTCACAGTCCACCAACGACCGCAACCGCGACGTCGCCTACCTGCGCCTGCGCGAGCGCTTTGACCGAGACACGTGGCGCCAGGTGCGCGACGCGCCGGTCGACGAGATCGAGGAGGCGATCCGGCCCGGCGGCATCTCCAAGGTCAAGTCGGCGCGGATCAGGGACATCCTGCGGGCCATCACCGACGGAGCCCCGGACCCCGGCGAGGGCGACGACGCTCTGTGGCTCGACTGGCTGGGCGGCCTCTCGGTCCCCGACGCGCAGGCCTACCTCACCTCGCTGCCCGGCGTGGGGCGCAAGACCGCCGCCTGCGTGCTGCTGTTCGCGCTCGGGATGCGCGACGTCCCCGTCGATACCCACGTCTCGCGCGTGGGCACCCGCCTCGGGCTGTTCCGGCCCAAGGCGCCCTTCGAGGAGATGCACGACGAGATGCTCGCCATCACCCCGGAGGGCCAGGAGCTGGAGTTCCACATCAACCTGCTGCGCCACGGGCGGCGCACGTGCCACGCGCGCAAGCCGGAGTGCGGGGCGTGCGCTTTGCAGCGGATGTGCCCGAGCGCGTTTTCGTTCCCCTGAGCGGCAACCTAGATCTGCTAGTCTCCGACTCAGATTTTTGTAACCGCAAGGGAGCAGACAAGAACATGGGAAAGACAATCGGAATCGACCTCGGCACGACCAACTCCTGTATGGCCGTGCTGGAGGGTGGCGAGCCGACGGTGATCGAGAACGCCGAAGGTGGGCGCACGACCCCGTCGGTGGTTGCCTTCACCAGTGGTGGTGAGCGGCTCGTAGGCACCGTTGCCAAGCGCCAGGCGGTCACCAATCCGCAGAACACGGTGTTCTCCATCAAGCGCTTCATGGGCCGCAAGGAGGCCGAGGTGCAGGAGGAGGAGGCAATCGTGCCGTACAAGGTCGTATCGGGCCCGGGCGGCGACGCCCGCGTCGAGGCGGCCGACAAGCAGTACTCACCGCCGGAGATCTCGGCGATGATCCTGGGCAAGCTGAAGGCCGACGCCGAGGCGTACCTGGGCGAGACGGTCGACAGCGCCGTGATCACCGTTCCCGCGTACTTCAACGACGATCAGCGCCAGGCGACCAAGGACGCCGGCAAGGTCGCCGGGCTCGATGTCAAGCGCATCATCAACGAGCCGACCGCGGCGTCGTTGGCCTACGGGCTGGACAAGGAGACCGACCAGACGATCCTCATCTTCGACCTCGGCGGCGGCACGTTCGACGTGTCGGTGCTGGAGATCGGCGACGGCGTGTTCGAGGTCAAGGCCACCGCGGGTGACAACCACCTCGGCGGCGACAACTTCGACAAGGCGCTGGTGGACTGGCTGGTCAAGGAGTTCAGGGCGTCGCAGGGCATCGACCTGGCCGCCGACCCGATGGCGTTGCAGCGCCTCTACGAGGCCGCCGAGAAGGCCAAGATCGAGCTCTCCACCACCCAGGAGACCCAGATCAACCTGCCGTTCATCACGGCTGACACCTCCGGGCCCAAGCACCTGGACACACGTCTGACGCGGGCGAAGATGAACGAGCTCACCAGTGCGCTGCTCGACCGTACGGTCGCGCCGGTCCGCCAGGCGCTCGACGACGCCAAGGAGAAGGGCGCCGGGACGATCGACCACGTCGTCCTGGTCGGTGGCATGACCCGCATGCCCGCCGTGCAGGAGAAGGTCAAGGAGCTCACGGGCAAGGAGCCGCACCGCGGCGTCAACCCCGACGAGGTCGTGGCCGTGGGCGCTGCCATCCAGGCTGGAGTGCTGGCCGGCGACGTCAAGGACGTCCTCCTGCTCGACGTCACCCCGCTCACCCTGGGCATCGAGACCAAGGGCGGCGTGATGACCAAGCTGATCGAGCGCAACACGACCATCCCCACCCGCAAGTCCGAGGTGTTCTCAACCGCCGAGGACAACCAGCCGTCAGTGGAGATTCACGTGCTCCAGGGCGAGCGTGAGATGGCGACCTACAACA
>JBAQGP010000761.1:0-3569 GCA_049287845.1 Solirubrobacteraceae bacterium
CTGGCCGAGCTCGGGGACGTCGACGCCGTGGCGGAGCTGGCCGACCTCATCTCGCTCCTGGCCCAGGCGCAGGCGGCGAGCGATCCCCGGTTGGCCGACGCCGTCTGGCAGGCCGGGGCCGCGGCGATCGGCTGGGGCCCAAGCTCTGAGCACACGGCGGCCAAGGCGTTGGCGCGGGCCGGGGACCCGGGCGCGGTCACGGCGCTGACCGGGGCGCGGGACGCGGTTCGGGCCGCTGCGCAGGGGGCACCCTCGTGACGCCCGCCTCTTTGTTGACGGTACGCTTATCGGGGCGTTCAATCTGGTTTACCTGCGGTTGACTAAAGGCACAAGTGGCAGATCGGCACAAAGAAGGATCCAAATCCAAATACACCGAGGATCGGCAGATCCCCGGAGCCTTTGAGGGCGAGACGGTCAACCGGCGCCGGTTCATGGGACTGGTCACGCACAGCGCTGGTGGGGTCGCCGCCGCGGCGTTCACTCTGCCGGCGCTCGGCTTCGCGCTCGGTCCCCTGTTCAGCCGCGTGCCCTTCAACTGGCAGCCGATCGGTCCGCCCTCGGAGTTCTCCCAGTCGACGTACACCACCAAGGTCCTGACGATCGTCCAGGGCATCGGCGAGGCGGGCTACTCGATCGCCTACGTGCGCAAGCGCGACCCCACCATCGACAAGGAGCCCGGCGACCAGTACAACCGCTGGGTCGCGCTGTCCTCGCGCTGCATGCACCTTGGCTGTCCGGTGCGCTTCGTCGCCCCCGCGCAGAGGTTCATCTGTCCATGCCATGGCGGCGTGTACGACTTCCGCGGCATGGTGGCCGGGGGTCCTCCGGTGCGCCCGCTCGACCGCTTCTACACGCGCCTGGACGAGTCGACGGGCCTCGTCGAGATCGGGCCCCGCTACTCGGTCAACTCCGAGCTCGAGCGCTTCTCCCCGCGTGACCCGGGCCAGCCGCTGGACGGCATCGGGCAATATCTCTATCCCGCGCGGTTTGACACCTCGTCCGGCCCCAACGGCCACCCGTAACCATGCCCAAGCTTCCTGCCCCCCCGCTTCCCAAGGCCCTCAAGCCAGCTCCCCGGCGCCCCGGTGAGAGCGACCAGGCAATGAATCCCGTGGATGCCGCCGCCGAGGCCGGGATCCACGTCGTCGACTGGCTCGACGAGCGCACGTCGCTGTCGGGCGGCATCCGCTGGCTGCTGTTCCGCAAGGTCCCCAAGGGGGTCAACTGGTTCTACACGCTGGGCTCGGCGACCATGTTCGCCTTCCTCAACCAGGCCGTGACCGGCGTCTTCTTGGCGATGTTCTACCGCCCGGACGTCAACGGCGGGGCCTACGAGTCGATCCGCTACATCACCGACGACGCCTTCCTGGGCCAGCTCGTCCGGGCCATGCACAAGTGGGGTGCCTCGGTGATGATCATCCTGATCTTCCTGCACATGGCGCGCGTGTTCTTCTTCGGTGCCTACAAGTATCCGCGGGAGCTGACGTGGATCATCGGCGTCGTGTTGCTCATCCTCACCCTGGCCATGGGCTTCACCGGCTACCTGCTGCCGTTTGATCAGCGGTCCTACTGGGCGACGATCGTCGGCGTGAACATCAACGGCACCGGCCCGTTCATCGGCCCGTACCTGTCGGACTTCCTGCGCGCCGGGCCGGAGTTCGGGGCCACGACGCTGTCGCGGTTCTACGCCATCCACATGATGCTCATCCCCGGGCTGATCGCCGCCCTGATCGGCGCGCACCTCTACCTGATCACCAAGCTGGGGATCTCCGCGCCGCCGTGGCTGAAGGCGGAGGAGGAGCCCGCGATGCGCCAGGCGGAGATCTGATGAACCCGTCCCCACCCGCCCCATGAATCAGGCCGAGAAGGAGGCCTACCTCCGCGGATACGCGATCCTGAAGAACAAGGGCAAGCCGTTCTTCCCCTACGCGGTGGCCAAGGACTCGTTGATGGCGGTCATCGTCATGATCGTGATCCTCTTCCTCGCCGCCATGTTCGGCGCGGAGATGGGCCCCAAGGCCGACCCTACGACCACCACCTACGTCCCGCGCCCGGACTGGTACTTCTACTTCCTCTTCGAGGTCCTCAGGGTGATGAAGAACATCCCCAAGTTCACGGACCTCGCCACGATCGGCGTGCCGACGGTCTGCATGATCCTGCTGTTCCTGCTGCCGTTCTATGACCGCAGCCCCGAGCGCCGGATCGAGCGCCGCCCGATCGCTGTGGCCGCCGGCCTGACCACGATCTTCGCCATGGCCTTCCTCACCTACTCCGGCGCCAGCACCGGGTCGCCCAACTCGGTCGACCTGGCTCCGCCGGCCTCGCTGACAAAGGCCGAGGCCGCCACATTCCGGGCCGGAGAGGACGTCGTGGGTGAGTCGGGGTGCCTCGCCTGCCACGTGATCGGCACCAACGGCAACAACGGCCCCGGACCGCCGCTGACCCGTATCGGGGCGATCCGCCGTCCGCAGGCGATCGCGTCCACGCTGCGCAATCCCACGGCGCCGATGCCCTCGTTCGCGGGTCTGGCCAAGACCAGTCCGGCCAAGTTCCAGGACCTGGTCAACTTCCTATCGATGCTCCAGTAGGCCGGCCGGATCCGGGACCATGACGGCGAGCCCCTCTTCGCCGCCGGGCCGCTCCGACACCGACGTTGCTGAGCCGGTTGCGGAGTCAAGCCCCGGCACGCTGCCCGAGCCCCAGGTCCGGGCGATGTTCGACCGCATCGCGGGCGTCTATGACCGGATGAACTCGGTCATGACCGCGGGGCTGCACCATCACTGGCGTCGGCGGGCCGCTGATCTGGCCGGGCTGCAGCCAGGACAGCAGGCCCTCGATGTGGCCACCGGCACCGGCGATCTGGCTCTCGAGCTGGCCCGCCGGGTTGCGCCGGGGGGTGCCGTCGTCGGCGCCGACTTCTCCGAGCGGATGCTGGAGCTGGCGCGCGACAAGGCGGTCTCCGAGCGGACGGCGGGCCGCGTGCCGCCGGAGGTGCCGGTCCGCTTTGAGACTGCGAATGCGCTCGCGCTCCCGTACGGCGACGATCAGTTCGATGCGGCGACCGTGGGGTTCGGCGCGCGCAACTTCTCGGATCTGCCGCGCGGTCTGAGTGAGATGGCGCGTGTGGTGCGGCCCGGCGGGCGGGTCGTGGTCCTGGAGATCACCAGCCCGACGGGTCCGCCCCTCTCGACATTCCTGGACCTGTGGTTCGACCGCTTCGTGCCGGTCCTCGGCAAGCTCGTGGGCGATGCCGACGCCTACAGCTATCTGCCCAGCTCGGTCCGTCGCTTTCCGCCGCCCGAGGCTCTGGCCGAGGTCATGTGGAGCTGCGGGCTGCGCTCCGTGCGCTACGTGATCACCGCCGGCGGCATCATCGCCCTGCATGTCGGCGAGGTGGCCTAGTGGTCGCTCCCGCGAATACGCCCGCCCGTACCCACGGGAGAGACCACTCATGAACGCGGTCCAGGGAGCCGTGCAGGCGGTCGTGGCCGCGGCGGGCGCGTCCGCCGCGCGGATGATGGAGCGCCTCGAGGGCGAGCTGCTCGGGGCGGCAGGCGGCCATGGCGAAC
>JBAQGP010000762.1:0-2831 GCA_049287845.1 Solirubrobacteraceae bacterium
GCTGAGCACCGGCGTGTGGCGCGCGAGGGTGGACACCACCTGGGCGGCGGCGACGGACTCGCCCGCGGCGATGCGGGCGGCCACCTCGTCGGCGCCACTGCTCTCGGCCGAGGGGCTCATCGCCGGCGCGGTGGAGGAGGAGAGTCGCTCATCGGCGGCGCGGCGAAGGAGGGAGAAAGGGCTTGGCGTGGCATGGGCCAAATGGTAGGCTGCGTAACCGATGACTCATATATCAGTCGTCACCCTGGGGAGCAAGGTCATCGGGTCGATTGCGCGACGTCGCTCGCCGGGACGCTGATCGGTGGGCACGCCGACCACTGAGCCCGGGACTGCACGAGAGCTCCTGGCCGATCGCGCCTATGCCGATCTGCGCGACCGGATCGTGACACTGCGGATCCCCCCGGGGGCTCCGATCGACGAGGACGTGCTGGGCGGTGAGCTGGGGATCGGGCGCACGCCGGTGCGGGAGGCGATCAAGCGGCTGGCGCTGGAGAACCTCGTCACCGTGTTCCCGCGCCGGGGCACGTTCGCCTCGGAGATCAACATCACCGACCTGGCCGACATCTCCGATGTCCGGATGCAGCTCGAGGGGCACGCCGCCTATCGCGCCGCCGAGCGCATCACCGCCGGTCAGCAGGACGAGCTTCGGGAGCTGCTGGCCGAGCTCGACCACAGCCAGGGCAGCGACGACACCGGGGCGCTGATGTCGCTCGACACACGCGTGCACCGCTTCATCCATCGCTGCGCGGGCAACCCGTACCTGGAGGAATCGCTGGGGCGCTACTTCAACCTGTCGCTGCGGATCTGGTACCTGGTGCTCGACCGGCTGCCGCACCTGTTCGCGCGCGTGCACGAGCACGGCGACCTGCTGCGGGCGATCGCCGACGGCGACCCCGACGGAGCTCGCGCGATCATCGCCGAGCACATCGAGACATTCGAGCGCGAAATCCGCGCTGTTCTGTAGAGAGAGGGAGGGACCTGACGTGCGCTACGACTACGTGATCATCGGCGGTGGCTCCGCCGGCTGCTGTCTTGCCAACCGGCTCAGCGCAGACCCGGGGACGCGCGTCCTCGTCCTGGAGGCGGGGCGCAACGACTCGCTGTGGGACGTCTACATCCACATGCCGGCGGCTCTGTCGTTCCCGATCGGCAACCGCTTGTATGACTGGCGCTATGAGTCCGAGCCCGAGCCGTACATGGGCGGGCGCAAGGTCTACCACGCGCGCGGGAAGGTGCTGGGCGGGTCGAGCTCCATCAACGGGATGATCTTCCAGCGCGGCAACCCGATGGACTACGAGCGTTGGGCCGCCGACCCGGGCATGGAGAGCTGGGACTACGCGCACTGCCTGCCTTATTTCAAGCGCATGGAGAACGCGCTGCACGCTCCGGCCGATAACCCGTTCCGCGGCCACGACGGGCCTCTGAAGATGGAGCGCGGCCCGGCGGTCAACCCACTGTTCCGGGCGTTCTTCGCCGCCGTCCAGGAGGCGGGCTATCCGCTCACCGACGACGTCAACGGCTACAAGCAGGAGGGGTTTGCCGCCTTTGACCGCAACATCTACCGGGGACACCGCCTGAGCGCGGCCCGCGCCTACCTGCACCCGGTGGAGGACCGGCCCAACCTGGAAGTCCGTACCCGCGCCTTCGTGACCAAGATCAACTTCCAGGGCAAGCGGGCCGTGGGCTGCGACGTGGTCCACAACCGTCGCACCGAGACGATCGAGGCCGGTGAGGTCCTGCTGTGCGGCGGCGCCATCAACTCGCCCCAGCTGCTGCAGCTCTCGGGCGTCGGGCGGGGGTCGGAGCTGCGCGCGATGGGCGTCGACGTGGTGGAGGACGTGCCGGCAGTCGGGGAGAACCTCCAGGATCACCTCGAGGTCTACATCCAGTATCAGTCCAAGCAGCCGGTGTCGGTGGCGCCGGCGCTGAAGATGCGCAACCGCCCGTGGGTGGGCGCGGCGTGGCTGCTGGCCCGGCGCGGCGCGGGCGCCACCAACCACTTCGAGGGCGGCGGCTTCATCCGCTCCAACGAGGACGTGGCCTACCCCAACCTCATGTACCACTTCCTGCCGGTGGCGATCCGCTACGACGGGACCGCCCCCCAGGGCCACGGCTATCAGGTCCACGTCGGACCCATGTACTCCGACGCGCGCGGCACCATCAAGATCAAGTCCACCAACCCGCGGGAGCATCCCGCGATCCAGTTCAACTACCTGTCGACCAAGACCGATCGGCGCGAGTGGATCGAGGCGGTGCGGATCTCGCGCAACATCCTCAACCAGCCGGCATTCGACGCCTACAACGGCGGCGAGCTCTCGCCGGGGCCGTCGGTGGAGACCGATCAGGAGATCCTCGACTGGGTGGCCAAGGACTCAGAGACCGCCCTGCACCCGTCGTGCACGTGCCGGCTGGGCACCGGCGAAGACGCGGTCATCGACCCGCTGTCGATGAAGGTCCACGGGCTGGAGGGCGTCCGGGTGATCGACGCGTCCTCGATGCGTTACGTCACCAACGGCAACATCTACGCGCCCACGATGATGCTGGCGGAGAAGAGCGCGGACCTGATCATGGGCAACACACCACTGGACGCGATCAACGAGCCGTTCTACGTCCACCGGAAGGCCGACGGCTCGGCGGTGACGGATGGGCGGGCCACGAGCGCGGCCTCCTCGGACGGGGACACCAATGGCGGCGACGGTGCGGCCGCCGAGGCCGCCTCGGCCGAGTCTCCGACCGCCGACGTGTGACGGGGTTGACGTGCGCCGGGCTTCGCCGAGGGCGTCTTGGCGAGGTATCGGCGCACGTCAACGACAGGCTTGGGCAGGCGGGAC
>JBAQGP010000763.1:0-5111 GCA_049287845.1 Solirubrobacteraceae bacterium
AGGTAGGGCAGCATCGGGTGGGCGGCGTCGCCCAGGACGGCGATGCGGTCGTGGCTCCAGCGGGGTATCGGGTCGCGGTCGTAGAGCGCCCACTTGTACCAGGTGTCGCCGGCCGCAAAGACGCGCAGCAGCGACTCGTGCCACCCGGCGTAGCGGTCGAGCACCTCCTGGCGATCGCACTCGGTGATCCAGGACTCGTGGCGGTAGTGCTCGTCGTCGTAGTGGGCGACGACGTTGACGAGCTGGCTGCCACGCAGCGGGTACAGGACGATCGTCCCGTGCGGACCGAGCCACTGTGCGCTGTCGGTGCTCGGCTTGGTGCCCGTGATCGCGTCCATCGCGACCACGCTGCGGTAACAGATCTTGCCGGTGAACCGCGGGTCGTCGGGGCCGAAGAGGGCGGTGCGCACCCTCGAGTGGATGCCGTCGGCACCGATGATGACGTCGGCCTCGATCTCTGTGCCGTCCTCGAAGCGGGCCACCGCGGTGTCGTCGTGTGACGCGACGGTGGCGCAGCGCTTGCCGAGGGTGACGCTGCCCCGGGGCAGCGCGTCTGCGATCACGTCGAGGAGATCGGCGCGGTGGACCGTCGCGCCGGCCAGGCCATAGGTGCTCGCCTGCTGGGCCTGGCTGATCCTCGAGATCGTGCGGCCGGTCCGGCCGTCGCGGGTCACGGCGTATTCGGAGCGTCCGGCGACGGCGCGCACCGCCTCCTCCACCCCGATCATCCGCAGCACCCGCATCGCGTTGGGGTGCAGGGCCACGCCGGCCCCGATCTCCTTGAGCTCGGGCGCCGCCTCATAGACCGACACCTCCAGGCCTGCCTGGGCCAGGGCACAGCCCGCTGTCGCCCCGCCGATGCCCCCGCCGATGATCGCCACACGCGTCACCGGGGCCACCTCCCGGGCTTGATGAGGAGGCCATGCGACACCCCCAGTTCGTCAGCACGATCGAGCAGGTCCGCTGGCTCCACAACACCATCCTACGACCGAGAGCCTCCGGTGAACCAGGCCACGGCGAGTACACGTTCTTTGACAACGAGTCCGCCGGAGCGGCCAACACCGGGGCGGGCGCCACGGCAGAGTTCGGGCTCAGCCGCGCGGACCGCGTGATCCTCGATGAGCGCCGGCGGACGGCCACGCTGGTGCAGTCCTACGATCAGCCGGAGGGGCTGACCGCACCGTCACAGGGCAACGCCCAGACGACCGCGAACGGGAACCTCCTCGTCGGATGGGGGTCTCTGCCCTACCTCTCCGAGTTCTCGCGCCGGGGCGCGCTCCTGCTCAACGCCGAGTACCCCACCGGTGTCAACAGCTACCGCGCCTACACGTTCCCGTGGCCGGCCCGCGAAGCGGCGCGGCCACGCGCGGCCAAGGTCAGGGGGCGTGCCGATCGATGAGCACCGCGTCGCCCAGAGCGATGTGGCCCGGCGTCACCGTGGTCCCGTAGACGCCGGCGCAGTTGGCTCGGTGTCGGGCGATCTCGCGCAGAACCGTGGGATCGCGCCGGCCGGTCTCCGGATCCATCGTCACGATGACGCAGCGCGGGTCGCGGCAGTCGATGCGCATCCGCATCTCTCCGATGCTCAAGCTGGCGCCCAGCCAGTCGTCCTCCGGAAAGGCCTCGCCCGGTGCCGCGGCGACCAACAGATTGGGCCGGAACCGGGCGACCTCCAGCGGGCGTCCCACCAGGCCTTGGATTCCGTCCACCGTGGTCGTGGTGATCAGCGACAACGGCAGGCTGTCGAACACGCCGACGTTCTGCTTGATCACCCGCACCCCGCCGCCGAGGCGCGCAGCGAGCGCTGGGTCGGTCACCTCATGCTCGTCACCGTCGGGCGTCGTGACAAGCGTCGGAGATCTGTCGGGTTCGGCCGGGTCCACGAAACGGGTGGTGAACTGCCCCATGTCGGCGACCTCGCGCAAGGTCAGCCACGGGAAGCCACTGCGTTCGACGTGCGGGCGGACGAACGCCCACCGCCGGTCCCCAGCGATGCCGTGCCACCCGACCTCCGCCTCGGTCAGCGCCTCGGCCGCCATCGACTTGACGGGATAGCGCCACATCCCCACCAGCGTCCCGACTTGCATGCGGATCTCCTTCCGGTCAAATGAGACGCCCCTGATGGAGAGGGACCCGAGAGGGGCGGCACCACCGGCCGCTGTCGCGGCGCGGTCGGATCCCGCCGCTCACAGGGAGCGGCGGGACCGCGAGCATCTGTTACCGGCCGTGGTGCGGCTGCGAGGACGGGCCGGCCTGCTGGGTCGTGGCCTTGCTCGCCTTGCCCACCCGGTAGCGGTACGGGATGGCCGCCACTTCACTGGCCGAGAACTGGCGGTACGGCGGTACGGCATCGCTGACGGTGTCGACGTACAGGTTGCCTTGGTCGACGGACCCGGGGCCGGCACTCGGCGTGAACGTCACCTCGACCTCGGCCGAATGACCCGGCTGGATCGTGATCGGCGAGTTGGGCGCCGAGGGGTCGACCGACTGCGCCCACACGTCACCGGTGGTCGACGAGACCGTCGCGTCGAACACTTTGGTCTGGGCGGCCAGCGCGTCGGTCGCCTGGCCCGACGGCGCGGTGCCGGTGTACGGGCCGCACTCCGACGGTTGCGCGTACCAGACCCCGGGCGTCACCGTGCCGCCCGGCGGGTCGTACAACACCGACGAGCTCGTCGAGCACAGCGGGCCCGGGCCGAAGTTGGCGCTGGCCAGATCCGGATCGCCCACCGTCGGCCCCGTGTCGAACATCGCCGGCACCGTCGAGGTCTGCGCGACGCGGACCGCGGAGGTCTCTGACGGCACGAGCCAGGCCGGCCCCGTCGTCGGAGGCAGGGCCACCGTGGTCGGGCCCGGGGCCAGAACCAGGTTCTGCACCGTGTTGCGCCGCGCGTCGATGAAGTAGTCCTCGGGTGCCACTCCCGTGTTGGTGATCCGCACCGGGACCGTCAGCGACTGCCCGGACTTGATCTTGCGTCCGTTGGGGATCCCGACTCCGGTCACCCCGCCGGTGTTGAAGCGGACATCACCCTGATAGGGCTGTGAGATCTCGTTGCCCTTCTCGGCACCGGCGAAGTCAACGATCAGCGTCCACCGTCCGGCCGCGGGATTGACCGCGTAGGCCGACAGCGATGTGCCGTTGTTGCCCTCCACCGAGTTCTGCCCGTACCCGACGGTGTCCCCGTCCGGGCTGACGAGGTACTCGCCCACCGGATCAGACGGATCGTTGGGGAACGAGACGTCGGCCCGGATGCTGTGGGCATCCGAGGGGACGTCGAACCCGTAGAACTGCTCCTGACCCTCGCCGTTGGGCCGCCCGTTGCCGCCGGTCAGATTGCCGGAGAACGTGCCGCCGTGCGAGGGCACCACCAGGCTGCGCAGCGTCACCGGGATCGAGGTCGCGGTGCCGCCGGCGGGCGTCATGACGACCGAGCCCGAGGTGTCACCCGGCGCGGAGGGATCCGTCGCCGTGACGCTGACCGTCCGGCTCTGTCCCGGAGCGAGTGTCACCGAGCTCGGCGACACCGACCCGAAGGGGACGTGCTGCTGGGTGGACACCTCCCACGGCACCACCCCGTTGGTCCCCCCTGCGGACGCGACGTTGCCGAAGATGACGCCCGTCCATGTTCCGGCGGTCGGTGCCTCCACCTCGGTCTCGCCGTAGCTCGCGGGCCCCTGCGGCAGCGAGTGCGCCGCGAACCGGCCCTGCGGGTCGATGAGGATGAGACGGACCCGGGAGTTCAGACCCGGCTGGCAGAAGTCCTGGTTACAGAACGACTGGTCCACCGGCCACGCCAGCTGCGCCAGCAGCCGGTCAGCGCCCGCAGGCACCGTGAAGTGGAACTCCTGGTAGTTGTCGGCGGTGCCGGCGAAGTCCGTCACCTTCTGACTGGAGGAGTCACTGAGCGTGACGCTCCCCGTCTGCACGTGCTGAGCGGGGCCGAACGTCCGGCCGCTGAGGGCGACCGTCTGTGTCGTGTTGCCCGGGTTGGAGACGTCGAACTGCCAATGCTGCGCCTGCCCCGGGGTCCCCACGGCATTGAGCTGCGTGGTCGAGGTCGTCAGAGCCGACGCCGCGGGGTGCGAGTTCCCGATCGACTCGGCGAGCTGGACGGCCTTGTAGGTGTTCAGCAGGCCGGAGCCCTGCTCGCTCGCCGGCGAGCCCAGATCGGTCGCCGTGGAGACGAGGATCTGCTTGACCAGCGCCGGGGTGGGTGTAGCTCCGTCATGGGACTGGCGGTAGGCCTGGATGACCAGAGCCGCCGCGCCCGCGGTGAACGGCGAGGACTGGCTGGTCCCGCCGGCCCGCTCCACCTCGGAGGGCTGACCCTTCAGGTTGGTGCATCCCGCGAACGTCGGGGAGGCATCGCATGACGCGAAGCTGGCGTCGCCGGGCGCAATGAGATCGATGGTGCGTCCGGTCTCATCAAACCCGCTGGAGCTCAGCGCGCTGATGTTGTCGTTCAGCCAGCCGGTGGTGGCGAAGTCCCGGGCCAGCGCGTAGTTGGTCTGCGCGTAGAAGCGGAAGTTCGTGCTGGCTCCCACGCCGATGACGTTGGGATCCGTCGCCGGAGATCCGGTGGTGTTGAACACCGGGCCGGCATCGCCGCTGGACACGCTGACCACCACGCCGGACGCCACAGCGGCGTCGTTGAACTGCTTCTGGACGTCGAGCGCGCTGACGTCGGGGAATGGATTGGAGCCGAACGACTCGTTGATCACGTTGACGTGGTCGTTCTCCACCGCGTAGTTGATCGCCTGCAGGAAGTTCGAGTTGGTCGTCACGAAGTTGTTGGAGAAGACCTTGAGCCCGACGAGGCTGGCGCCCGGGGCCACGCCCTCGATCCGGATGTTGCAAGCCGAGGGGTCGGGCTGCGCGCTGAAGTTCTGGACGTTGTAGACGTGGCGGCCCTGACCCGCGATGCCGTTGGCGTCCAGGAACGCCTCGTCACCACTGGTGGTCGTATTGGGGCCATCCCCGCTGAAGTCCTTGTAGTCGCCGCCGATCGAGGGGTCGAAGACGGACTTGCCGTCCGGGCGGATGAAGTTGACGTTGTTGGGATCGATGCCGTCGGCGATCCACGCCACCTTGACCCCGGCGCCGGTGATAC
>JBAQGP010000764.1:0-1644 GCA_049287845.1 Solirubrobacteraceae bacterium
CGCCGAGACCGAGCAGCGCCTGCGCACCCAGGTGGTCCCCACCCTCGAGGCGCTCGTTGCCATCGCGCAGCGCCGCGACGCGATGCAGGCCGACCTGGTCGAGACCGCGGCGCTGCGTCGCTCCGACGACATCAAGACGGCGCTGCTGCGCGCGGTCTCTCACGACCTGCGCACCCCGCTGACCGCGGTCGTGGCCGCCGGACACGCGCTGGGCGCCGGTTCGCTGACCGACCAGGAACGCTCCGAGCTCAGCGCCGCCGTCGTCGAGGAGGGCACCCGGCTGGCCGGGCTCGTCGACAATCTGCTCGCTCTGTCACGGCTGCAGGCCGGCAGCGCCCCACCGCGCTCTGACTGGGTCTCGATCGAGGATCTCGTGTCGGCGGCGGCTGAGGGCCTGCGGGGGGATCCGCTCGACGTGCGCGTCACCGTCGACCCCGACGTGCCCGAGGTCCGCGCCGACGCGGCCCAGCTCGAGCGCGCCTTCGCCAACCTCCTGGAGAACGCCGGTCGCTACGGCGGCGGCTCTCCGGTGGTGGTGCATGCGCGACGTGGCGGAGGGCCCGCGGGAGAGGGGGTGCTCGTCAGCGTGACCGATCGGGGCCCCGGGATCGACGCCGCCGAGCAGGAGCGGATCTTCGAGCCCTTCTATCGGGGGCGCACCTCCCGCTCGCTGGCCTGGACCGGGTCCGGCCTGGGCCTGGCCATCGTCAAGGGTTTCGTCGAGGCCAACGGCGGCTCGATCTCCGTGCAGTCGCTCCCCGGCCAGGGGACCACCTTCTACGTGCTGCTGCCGGTGGCCGACCGCGAGCCCTCCGAGATCGCCGCCGGCGCGGCTGAGACGAAGCTGTGAGCGCGGCGGCGAAGCCGAAGGTCCTCGTCTGTGACGACGAGCAGCAGATCCTCCGCGCGCTGCGCGTGATCCTCCGCGACAACGGCTTTGAGGCCCTGCCCGCCAGCACCGGCGAGGAGGCCCTCGACGTCGCGGCGGTCTCGCGACCCGCGGCCGGCATCCTCGACCTCGTTCTGCCCGACATCGACGGCGTCGAGCTCTGCCGCCGTCTGCGCGAGTGGACCGACATGCCGATCATCCTGCTCTCGGCCGTCGGCGAGGAGGATGCCAAGGTCCGCGCCCTGGCCGCCGGCGCCGACGACTACGTGACCAAGCCCTTCGGCCCGCGGGAGCTCATCGCGCGGCTGGAAGCGAGCCTGCGCCGGGTCGGCCCCGAACGCGAGGAGACGCTGATCACCTCCGGGGAGCTCAGCGTGGACCTCGCGTCGCGCGTCGTCACGCTGGGCGGCGCGGAGGTCCACCTCACCCCCACCGAGTTCGACCTGCTGCGCCTGCTGGCGCGCAACCGGGGACGCCTGATGACCCACCGCGAGCTGCTCACCTCCGTGTGGGGCGGGGGTTACGCCGACGACACCCAGGTGTTGCGGGCCCACATCGCTAATCTGCGGCGCAAGATCGAACCCGCGGACGCCGAGGGAGGCGCGAGCGGTCATCGCTACATCCGGACGGATCCCGGAGTGGGCTACCGCTTCGCGGGGTGAATTAAGGCGAGCTTGCGGGAAGGATGCCCAGGCGTGACGATCATGGTCCCCGGCCCACGGAGGATGCACAAAAACGTGCCGCTATCGTGGATG
>JBAQGP010000765.1:0-9834 GCA_049287845.1 Solirubrobacteraceae bacterium
AGGAACAGCGCGCCGTAGAAGATGTAGTAGCTCTTGAAGTGGTTGCCGGTGGCCAGGGCGAAGACCAGCGCGATGACCGTCGCCTGGAAGAGCGCGGCGAAGAGCTTCGGCAGGCCGGGGCGGCGCGGTCGGTCGGCGTACAGGTCGACGCGGGCGAACATCAGCACCGTGAGCAGGTACGCGAAGGCCAGCGGGGCGCGCGTGTTGCTCCAGGCCGCGTCGAAGCTGAAGTCGCCCCGGAGGGCGAGCTTGACCGCGATCGCGGTGAAGATCGCGGCGGCGACGCCCACGAAGTCGACTGTGAGCAGGGTCAGCACGCGCGTGAGGCGCCGCAGCGTCTCCTTGCGCAGCAGGAACATCAGCAGCGGTGGGCGTTTGCGCCGGACGTCGCGCTCGGGCAGCACAACAGGCACGGCGCCGCCGTGCCTGCCAGTGTGGCTTGGGATGGCCTCTTTGTGCTCGATTGTCACGCTAAAGCAGAGGCCGTTACCTGGACCTCCGCACGTGATAACGGTATCTCGTCTCTGAAGTTACGTGGAAGGTCGCCGTGCAGGCTCCCTAGGGACGATCCCGCTCCAAGGCGACCCGAGCCTCACGAAACCTCGCCGATCAGCCCGTCGCGTCCCGCCTCGTCGATGGTCCGCTTCAGCCCCTCCGTGAGCTGGATCTCCGGGCTCCAGCCCAGGATCTCCTGGGCCAGGGAGATGTCGGGCTGACGCACCTGGGGATCGTCGGTGGGCAGCGCCTCGTAGACGATCTGGGACGCCGATCCGGTGACCTCGATGACGGCCTCGGCCAGCTGCAGCAGCGTGAATTCGTTGGGATTGCCGACGTTGACGGGGCTGTGGTAGCCCGACTCGGCCAGGGCGATCATTCCCCGGATGAGGTCATCGACGTAGCAGAACGACCGCGTCTGGGATCCGTCCCCGAACACGGTGATCGGCCGGTCCTGGAGCGCCTGGCGGAGAAACGTCGGGATCGCCCGCCCGTCGTGGGGGCGCATTCTGGGCCCGTAGGTGTTGAAGATCCGGATGATCGCGGTGTCGACGCCCTGGTGGCGGTGGTAGGCCATCGTCAGCGCCTCGGCGTAGCGCTTGGCCTCGTCGTAGACGCCCCGCGGACCGATCGGGTTGACGTGGCCCCAGTAGCTCTCGGGCTGAGGGTGGACCTGAGGGTCGCCGTAGACCTCGCTGGTGGAGGCGGTGAGGAACCGTGCCCGGTGCTTCTTGGCCAGGCCCAGGGTGTGATGAGTGCCATAGGAGCCGACCTTCAGGGTGTGCAGCGGCAGGCGCAGGTAGTCGATCGGCGAGGCGGGCGACGCGAGGTGGTAGACGAAGTCGATCGGCTCGTCGAAGTAGTAGGGCTCGATGATGTCCACGCTCTCGTAGCGGAAGTCGTCAGAGCGGATGTGCTCGATGTTCGCCAGCGAGCCGGTTTCGAAGTTGTCGACGCAGATCACGCGGTTGCCGCGTCGCAGCAGCTCCTCGCAGAGGTGGGATCCGAGGAAGCCGGCGCCCCCGGTGACTAGGCAGGTTGACATGAGCGGGAAATCTACAGCGGCGTCGGCTCAGGCGGGCGCGCCGGGCGTGCGGGGCGGCTGGCTGCCGGGCACCCACTCGCCTTGCTCGCGCTTCCAGATCGGCGCCCGAGCCTTGATCTCGTCGATGATCTCCCGGGCTCCAGCGAACGCCTCGGCACGATGGGGCGCCGACACCGCGATCGCCACCGAAGCCTCTGACAGCGGCACCGACCCGACGCGATGCTCGGCCGCCGCCGCGCACAGGCCGTGGCGCTCGATCGCCTCGGTCACGATCCGCTCCATGTGGCGTTCCGCCATCTCCGCGTAGGCCTCGTAGTCGAGCTCGGCCACCTGCCGGGTGACCCCGGTGAAGGTGACCACCGCACCGGCGCGGGGGTCGGTGACCCGCGCCACCAGAGGGTCGAGGGCGAGGGCCTCGTCGGTGACCCGCACGTGCGCGACGCCCACCGAGCCGCCGGACACCGGGGGGATCAGCGCCAGCTCGTCGCCTGAGGACAGGCCGTGGCCGTCGTCGGCGTACTCCTGGTTGACGGCCATCACCACTGGCACGTCATGGATGAGATCGCCCAGACGAGCCAGCGCGTCGGCGACTCGAGCGCCATCGGGCAGCTCGAGCGCGACCTCGTCGCGGCCGGCGCGCTCGCGCAGTCCGGCGAACAGGCGGACGGTGACTTTCATGGCGACAAGGCTACGCCTCTGTTGCCCGACGATTAGGACTGCTGCCGGCCGACGCGATCTTGCCTATCCTCCCGCCTGACTTTCTGGGACTCAATGAGGAGGAGCGCTATGCGTTCAATGAGGACATGGCTGTCCGTCGCCGTACCGCTGGTGTGCGCGGGAGCCATCGTGGGCTGCGGAAGCAGCAACACAACATCGTCAACATCGTCAACATCGTCAGCCGCTGCCGCGCCGACCTCGTCGTCGACATCGGCGGCAAGCACCGGTACGGGCACGAGCGCGAGCACGGGCACCACGTCGTCGAGCTCGGGCGGAGCCGTGTCGGTGCCGGCCGCCATCAAGTCCAAGGGCACGATCACCGTTGCGGCGGATGCCAGCTACCCGCCCAACGAGTTCGTCGGACCCGACGGGCACACGGTGGTCGGGATGGACGCCGACCTGATGAACGCGCTGGGGGCGGCGATGGGCCTGAAGGTCAAGCTCGTCAACCAGACCTTCGACAGCATCATCCCCGGGCTGGCGTCCGGTAAGTACGACGTGGGCGCGTCGTCGTTCACGGACACCAAGGTGCGCGAGAAGACGGTCGACTTCGTCGACTACTTCATCGCCGGCGAGTCGTTCTTCACCAAGGCCT
Organism: Solirubrobacteraceae bacterium; assembly: GCA_049287845.1. Taxonomy (GTDB): domain Bacteria; phylum Actinomycetota; class Thermoleophilia; order Solirubrobacterales; family Solirubrobacteraceae; genus Palsa-465. The sequence goes on from JBAQGP010000765.1 coordinate 2,853, forward strand.
CGGGCGGCACCGACATCAGCGGCATCGCTGACATCTGCGGGAAGACCGTGGCCGTCGAGAAGGGCACCACCGAGCAGGCCGACGCCACGACCCAGAGCGGGAAGTGCAAGAAGGCGGGCAAGCCGGCCGTCAACGTTCTCGCGTTCCCGGATCAGAATGGTGCGAACCTGGCGCTGTCCAGCGGCCGCGCGCAGCTCGGCTTTGCCGACTCCCCGGTGGCCGCCTACCAGGTGAAGAAGTCGGGCGGGCAATTCAAGCTCGTCGGGCCGTCGATCGCCAACGCGCCCTACGGACTGGCCGTGCCCAAGAACAGCGGGCTGGCGGCGCCGATGCTGGCCGCGCTCAAGATCCTCATCGCCAACGGCAAGTACAAGGCCATCCTCACCCACTGGGGGATTCAGGCGGGCGCGATTCCGGTGGCGCAGGTCAAGGTCAACGGGGCGACAAGCTAGCCCCGAGCTAGTACAAATCGCTCTGAGGTGAGCACCTCCGAGCTACCGACGCAGGCGCCGGAACGGCCCGACGACATCGAGGCCGTTCCGGTTCGCCACCCCTGGCGCTGGGTCGCCGCGGTGATCATCGTCATCATCGCGGCCTCGTTGATCCGTTCGGCGGTCAACGACGCCGCGTTCAACTGGCACCTCTTCGGCCAATACCTGTTTGACCCGCGGATCCTGCGGGGCGTTGTCACGACGATCTGGCTCACCGTGCTGTCGATGGTCCTCGGAATCGCGTTGGGCACCGTCCTCGCGGTCATGCGGCTGTCCCCGAACCGGCTCGTCTCCGGATTCAGCTGGCTGTACATCTGGTTCTTCCGCGGCACCCCGCTGCTCGTCCAGATCCTGTTCTGGAGCTTTATCGGCGCGCTGTACAGACGGATCGAGATCGGCGTCCCCTTCGGTGGCCCGGCGCTCATCAATGCCGATGCCAACAGCCTCATCTCGGCCACCGTCGGCGTCATCCTGGCCCTCAGTCTCAACGAGGGCGCGTACATGGCGGAGATCGTCCGTGCGGGCATCATCTCGGTCAGCGAGGGACAGACCGAGGCCGCCCAGTCTCTCGGGCTCTCGCGGCTTCAGACGATGCGGCTGATCGTGCTGCCCCAGGCCATCCGGGTGATCGTCCCTCCGACGGGCAACGAGGTCATCTCGATGCTCAAGAACACGTCGTTGGCGAGCGTCGTCGCGTTCACCGAGTTGCTCTACTCGGTGCAGCTCATCTACTCCGTCAACTACAAGCAGATCCCGCTGCTGATGGTGGCTGTGCTCTGGTACCTGGTCATGACGAGCGTGCTCTATGTCGGCCAGCACTTCCTCGAGCGTCGCTACGGCCGCGGGTTCACCCGCGCCCAGCGCGCGACGATGCGGGCACGATGGCTGGGATTCGGCAATCGGGAGAGCATGGGCTGATGGCGGAGCCCATGGTCAAGGCCGAGGGCGTTCACAAGCGCTTCGGACGCCTGGAGGTCCTCAAGGGCATCAACCTCGAGGTCAAGCGCGGCGAGGTGATGTGCCTGCTGGGCCCGTCGGGCTCGGGCAAGTCGACGTTCCTGCGCTGCATCAATCACCTGGAGAAGATCAACTCGGGGCGGCTGTCCGTGGACGGGGAGCTGGTGGGGTACCGGGAGGCCGGCGGCAAGCTCCACGAGCTGCACGACAACGAGATCAGCCGCAAGCGCGCCGAGATCGGCATGGTCTTCCAGTCCTTCAACCTCTTCCCCCACATGACCGCGGTGCAGAACGTCATGCTGGCACCGATGCGCGTCAAGGGGCTGTCCCGAGCCCAGTCCCGCGATCGCGCCATCGAGATGCTCGGCCGCGTCGGTCTCTCGGACAAGGTCGACACCTACCCGGTAGCGCTGTCCGGGGGCCAACAACAGCGGGTGGCCATCGCCCGGGCGCTGGCCATGGAGCCCAAGCTGATGCTGTTCGACGAGCCGACGTCGGCGCTTGACCCCGAGCTGGTCGGCGACGTGCTGGACGCGATGCGCCTGCTCGCCCGCGAGGGCATGACGATGATCGTCGTCACCCATGAGGTCGGCTTCGCCCGCGAGGTCGGCGACACCGTGGTGTTCATGGATGCCGGGGTCGTCGTCGAGTCCGGCGACCCCGTCGAGGTGCTCGATCATCCGCAGCAGGAGCGGACCCGGACCTTCCTGCAAAAAGTTCTCTAGTCAGCGCGGGCCTCGCCGGGCCGGCGGCAGGCCCCTGCGGGTAACCTCGAGGAGATGGCCACCGCCGACGAGCACCGCACCATCGCCCCGATCGTCGGTCCCGACGACCCGCGTCGCTTCACGGATTCCGGGATCGAGATCAACGCGCTCTATGACGAGCGCGACCTCCCGCCCGACCTCGACAAGCGCCTCGGGCAGCCGGGCGACTACCCCTACACGCGGGGCGTGCATCGCGACATGTACCGCACGCAGCTCTGGACGATGCGCCAGTACGCGGGCTACGCCTCGGCCAAGGAATCCAACGAGCGCTACCGCTACCTGCTGAAGCACGGCTCCACGGGGCTCAGCATGGCCTTTGACCTGCCCACGCAGCTCGGCCTGGACTCCGACGACCCGCGCTGCCTGGGCGAGGTGGGCCGCACCGGCGTCGCCATCGACACGATCGACGACATGCGCACCGCGTTTGACCAGATCCCGCTGGATCAGGTCTCGACCTCGATGACGATCAACGCCCCCGCCGGGGTCCTGCTGCTCCTCTACGAGCTCGTCGGCGAGGAGCAGGGCGTCTCCTCCGAGCAGCTGCGCGGGACCACGCAGAACGACATCCTCAAGGAGTACATCGCCCGTGGGAACTTCATCTATCCCCCCGAGGGCGCGATCCGCCTGACCACGGACCTGTTCGCCTATTGCGACGAACGGGTGCCCAAGTGGAACACGGTCTCGATCAGTGGCTATCACTTCCGCGAGAAGGGCTGCTCGGCGGTCCAGGAGGTGGCGTTCACGCTGGCCAACGGCATCGCCTACGTGCAGGCGGCGCTGGATGCCGGGCTGGAGATCGACCGTTTCGCACCGCGCCTGGCCTTCTTCTTCAACGGCCACAACAACGTGTTCCAGGAGGTGGCCAAGTTCCGCGCCGCCCGCCGCATGTGGGCGGAGATCATGCGCGAGCGCTTCGGCGCCCAGGACGAGCGGTCCTGGCGGCTGCGCTTTCACACCCAGACCGGCGGGGTGACCCTGACCGCCCAGCAGCCGGAGAACAACATCGTGCGCGTCGCGCTGCAGGGCTTTGCCGCGGTCTGCGGCGGCACCCAGTCACTGCACACCAATGGGTTTGACGAGGCGCTGGCGCTGCCCACCGAGCGCGCGGCCAAGATCGCGCTGCGCACCCAGCAGATCATCGGCCATGAGTCCGGTGCCGCAGACACCGTCGACCCGTTCGCCGGGTCCTACTTCGTGGAGGCGCTCACCGACGAGATCGAGCGCCGGGCCCAGGAGCTGATCGACAAGGTCGACGAGCTGGGCGGCTCGGTCCAGGCGATCGACTTCATCAAGGCAGAGATCGAGGAGTCGGCCTTCGGCTACCACGAGCGCTACCGCACCGAGCAGGACATCGTCGTTGGGGTCAACAAGTTCGTCGAGGACAGCCCTGAGGTGCCGGACATCCTGCGCGTGGACCCCGAGTCAGAGCGCGAGCAGGTGGCTCGGCTGAAGGCGTTCAAGTCCGATCGCGACGTCTCGGTGGCCGAGCAGCGTCTCGAAGAGATCCGTGAGTGCGCCCGCGGTAGCGACAACCTGCTCCCGGTGCTGCGCCAGGCGCTGAAGGACCGCTGCTCGATCGGCGAGGTGTGCGGGGCGATGCGCGACGTGTTCGGCGACTACAAGCCCAACTACTAGGCCGTGCTCGTCACCGCCGCCGCCTTCCCGGACGTCATCCTGGCCATCCACATCCTGGGTGTGGTGGTGGGCTTCGGGTTCGTGTTTGCCTTCCCGGTGCTGTTCGCGACGGCCGTCCGCACCGATCCGGCCGTCATCCCGTGGCTGCTGCGCGCCCGGCAGCGCGTCGGGCGCTATGTCGTCAATCCCGGCCTCCTCGTCATCGTCCTCGCCGGCATCTATCTGGCCTCCGACGAGCACCAGTGGGGCAACTTCTACGTCGGCTGGGGCATCATCGCCGCGATCGTCCTCGGCGCACTCGAGGGGTCGTTCATCGTCAGGCCCGCCGGCCGGCTGGCGGAGCTGGCCGAGCGCGACCTCGCCTCCACCGCGGTTGCCGGCGGGGGGCAGCGCACGAGCGCCACGTGGAGTCCCGAGTACACGGCGGCGCTGCGGCGCTTCTCGCGAGCCGGCAACGTGATGGCCCTCATCGTGGTGGTGACGGTCTTCTTCATGGCCACCCACCTCGGCGCCTGACCCGCCGGGCCCGGCGGGCTGGCCGCTCAGTGCCCCGCCTCCTCGCGGGCCTGCATGGGCAGCTTGAAGGCCAGTGCGAATGTCAGCGCCAGCGGGATCAGCGTCACCCACGCGGTGATCGCGAGCGCGTCGGTCGGCAGGTGGCCGCCGGTCAGCCGCGAGAAGAACACGGTGCCCAGGACCGCCACGCCCAGCGCTGAGGCGAGCTGCTGGACGGCGTTGAGCAGGCCGGAGGCAGACCCGACCTCCTCCATGGCCACGCCGGCCAGGATGATGTCGAACAGCTGTCCGAACACGAACCCGGCGCCCAGCCCCATGAGCAGCAGCGCGGGGGTCAGCGCCCAGGTGCTCGCCCCGGCGGCGCCCGACACCGTCAGCGCCAGCACGATCGCCCCGGCGCCCGACAGCGCGATGCCGAGGTGCAGCAGGTGTCGGCCCAGCTTGGCCACCAGCGCGAACGAGATCACCATCGAGACGACCATCCCCGCGGTCATCGGCACCAGGGTCAGTCCGGCATGCACCGGCGAGAAGCCCTGGCCGACCTGGCAGAACAGCGACACGATCAGGATCAGGCCCGCGAACACCGCGAAGAATCCCAGCGCCACGCCGATCCCATCCATGTAGGTGCGGTTGCGCAGCAGGCTGAGCTCGATGAGCGGCGCCTGCGTGCCACGGCGCTCGTAGGCCACGAACGCGCCCAGGAGCACCATCCCGGCGGCGAGCATGGCGAAGATCCACGCCGGCCACCCCTCGGCGCGGCCCTCGATCAGTGGGTAGATGATGGCCACCGAGGCCAGGCCCACGAGCGTCATGCCGACGAGGTCCAGCCGCGTCCCCGGCTTGGCGGCGCCGTGGGGCAGGTAGCGCAGCGCGCCGGCGAAGGCGACCACGCCGATGGGGACGTTGACGAGGAAGACCATGCGCCAGCCGGTGCTGAGAATGTTGGCGTCGATGAGGACGCCGGCCACGATCGGCGCGGCGATCGCCGACAGGCCCATGACGGGCCCGAAGCTGGCGAACACCTTGCCCTCCTCCTCCTTGGGAAAGACCTCCTTGAGCAGGCCGAAGCCCTGCGGGATGAGCAGCGCGCCAAAGCCGCCCTGCAGCGACCTGGCCACGATGAGGAGCTCGGCGGACGGCGCCACCGCGCACAGCGCCGACATCACCGTGAAGCCCAACGATCCGACCAGGAACAGCCGGCGCCGGCCGAAGATGTCGCCCAGCCGGGCGCCGGTGACCAGCAGCACGGCGAAGCTGAGCGTGTAGGCGGCGCCCAGCCACTGCAGGGTCGTCGCGCCGCCGCCGAGGTCGCGGCGGATCGACGGGGCGGCGACGTTGACGATCGTCGCATCGATGAGGTCCATCACTTCCGCGCACAGCACGATGGCGAGGACGAGCCACCGGGCGGCATAGAGGCCGTCGCCGGCGGGCTCCGCGTCGCCTGGCGCGATCGCGGCGGGTGGGGGTGAGGTCGTGGTCATGGCAGTCCTCGGGGTTGGGAGCGGGAGTGATAGAACGCCGTTCGTGTCGAACAACGTTCGTCTCGAACACTGTACGTCACGAACGGAGATCGTGTCAAGCGATAGAATCGGTGCCGTGGAATCGCCGCCCCGTCCACGCAGCACTCGCGATCGCCCGTCCAAGCCGCCGCTCAGCGAGGACCTGATCCTCGATACGGCCATGAGGGTCCTGCGCGAGGAGGGCCTGGAGGCGGTGACGATGCGGCGGCTGGCCACCGAGCTCGACACCGGTCCCGCCTCGCTGTATGTCTACATCCGCAATCGGGACGAGCTGCTCAACGCGATGCTGGACCGCATCGGGGGGATGGTGGAGCTCGAGGAGCCCGACCCGACCCGTTGGCGCGAGCAACTTCACCATCTCGTCGGAGAGTTCCTGCGGTTGATGGAGGCCCACCGCGGCATCGCGCGGGTGGCGATCGCCAACATTCCCACCGGGGAGAACGCGCTCCGCGCCGCGGACAACATGCTCGCTTTGCTGCTGGCGGGCGGGATCACCCCTCAGGACGCGGCGTGGGGGTGCGACATTCTGCCCCTGATCACGACGTCGCTGGCGGTCGAGACGGCGACCTACCAGGAGCGCGGGGACGAGCCCGATGTCGTCGGCGAGGAGCTCTCGGCCTTCTTCAGCACCCTCCCGCCGGACCGCTATCCGCACCTCACTCGCTGCGCGACCGAGCTGACCACCGGCGACGGCGACACCCGTTTTCGCTTCGCCATCGACGCCTTCCTGGACGGGCTGGTCGCCCGCGCGGGGCGCTCCTAGACGCCGCCCCGGCGACCGCGCTGCAAGCCTCGCGACGGCGGGAGGAGTCGCGTGCGCCCGGGCGAACCCTCATGTCATGACTGAGCACCAGAGCAGCCGAACGCTGGTCAAGTCGGCGCCCGAGCTGTGGGCGGAATGCAGCGACGCGGCGTCGCTGGCCCGGCATCTGGGGGCGTTCGGCGAGATCCGCATCACCCAGCTCGACCCCGAGACCACCGTTGCCTGGGAGGGCGCCGCCGCGAGCGGCACGGTGAGGCTTGAGACGTCGGGATGGGGGACCCGGGTGACCCTGACGGTCACGCAAGAGGCACCGCCGGCGGAGCCCGAGGCTGCGCC
>JBAQGP010000766.1:0-3208 GCA_049287845.1 Solirubrobacteraceae bacterium
GGCCAGTACGTGACGATATATGACCGCACCGGTTGCGGCGCCAACGAGCACGTCATCATCAACCTGAACGGCCGCTTCTACGAGTCAGGTGGGGGAAGCGCGAGCGGCGGAGCTCCGTTCGTGCATCAGTTCACCCCCAGTTCGTCGTACCTGTCGTCGTTCAACACGGTTCTGCATCCGGCCGGGCTATGAGCCTGGCAGGCCCGGTGTCGCGCCCGGCGGTCAGGGCGGCGTGGGGTGCATGGGGTCGCTTCCTCGGTCCGTCGCGCCCGCGTCACCTTGTACGCTGGCCAAGTGCGGGCTCAGGAAAGGGCTGTCTTGGGAGCCGCGGTCAGCGCGACGGAGTTGCAGACCCTGCTTCACGCCGCACGGCGCGGCGCCCCGTTTCTCTTCCTGCGCGACGACAGCGGCGACCAGGTGGTGGTGGCCCTCGACCGAGACCGGCTGGTGCTGGGACGTGCCCCGGGCAGCGACCTGGAGATCGGCTGGGACCCGCGCGTCTCGGGCGTCCATGCCCATCTGGAGCGCCGCGGCGCCCGCTGGACGATCGAGGACGACGGCCTGTCGCGCAACGGCACGTTCATCAACGGGGAGCGGCTGCGTGGACAGCGCACGCTCCGCGACGGCGACGTGATCGGAGTCGGGGACACGGTCCTGGGTTTCCGGCACCCCGAGCCCGAGCCGGTGCTGGCCACGATCTCGGTGCCGACGCTGTCGGCACCCAAGATCTCAGAGGCGCAGCGACGCGTCCTGGTGGAACTGTGCCGGCCCCTGGCCGCGGAGGGCTCGGCCGCGCCGGCGACCAACGAGCAGATCGCCGCCGGGCTGGTCCTCAGCCTGTCGGCGGTCAAGGGCCATCTCCGCGTCCTGTTCACGCGCTTCGGTCTCGAGGCGGCGCCGCAGAACCAGAAGCGGCTGCTCTTGGCGGAACGGGCGCTCTCCAGCGGCGCCGTCCGGACAGACGAGCTGTAGCGTCAGCCGCCGATCGTCGTCGTGCCCGAGCCGCCGCTGCTCTTCTTGTGGTGCGTCGACCCGCTCGAGGAGTGCGTGGGCGCCGGCGGACTGTAGGCGGGCGCGGTGTATGTCGGGGCGGCGGGCACGGTGGTGGCCGGGGCGCTGCTGATCGACGGGGCCGGGGAGACGGACACCGGGGGCTTGGGTTTGCGGAGCTTGCGGTGCGGCTTGGGCCGGGGCTTGAGAGACGCCTTCACCGGCGAGAACTGCGACACGAGCTCCACGTTGACCCTGTGGGACGCGCTCGCAGTGGTCGTGGTGGGCGCCGTGCGGGTGGTCGTCACGGGCGGCGCGGCCGCACGGGCCGGCGTCTCGCGGTTGACCGCCCGAGCCACGAGGAACGCGGCACCGAACGCCGCCATGATGCAAATGATGGCTGTCCCTGCCAATCGCACAGCCAGATAGTACCCCGCTCAGGCCGTTGGTCCCACCTTGGGCGCAGGGCCGACCGTGTACGGTGAAAAAAGCGGTGGATTGAGGGAATACTGTCCATGATGCGAAGTGCAGGAGAGGGGTGGATCGGCAGGACGCTGCTCGCGATCCTGGCCGCCGGCCTTGCCCTGGCATCACCATCCCCGGCGGTCGCCGCCAACGGCGACCTGTGGCTGTACGGGACCGCGGCGAACGGAGACACCCAGGTCCAGGTGCTCGGCGGCACCGGGCCGGCCATCGCCGGTCTGAGCACGGGCGGTTACGAGATCGCCTACCAGGACGCCGGCAACGGCCTCGCCACCGCCGGGACCGACGGCACCGCGGCCCTGCCGCTGACCATGGCGGCGGGGACCAGCCCGGCGATCGCAGGGCTGCCGGGCGGGACATGGCAGATCGCGTTCCAGGCCAGCACGAGCCACCTGTGGACAACCGGTGCCACCGGGATCAGAGACTGGGACCTGGGCATGATGCCGGGCACGAGCCCGGCGATCACGGGCTTGCCCGGAGGCGGGTTCGAGACCGCGTTCGAGGCCAACACCACGGGCCTGTGGACCGCAGGGACATCTGATGTGACCGACCGAGGGCTGGGAATGTGGCGCGGCACGAGCCCGGCGATCACCGCGATCTCATCCGGCTACGAAGCCGCCTTTGAGGCCAACACCGGCAACCTGTGGACCGACGGCAGCGCCGACGAGACCGACCGCAAGCTCGGGATGGCGACAGGCACGAGCCCCGCCATCGCCGCCCTGGCGACAGGTGGTTACGAGACCGCCTTTCAGGCCAACACCACCCACCTCTGGACCTTCGGCACCGCGGATACGACCGACACCAGGCTCGGCATGGCCGCCGGGACCAGCCCCGCCATCACGGCGCTCGCCCACGGCGGCTACGAGGTCGCTTTCCATGCCAATACGGGGATCCTGTGGGTCACGGGCTCAGCGGGCACGATCGATACCGGGCTGGCCATGGCACCCGGGACGAACCCCACCATCGCCGGGCTCGCCGGCGGCGGCTATGAGGTTGCCTTCCAGGCCGCCCCACCGCCGCCGGCCCCGGTGGTCTCCACGCCGGTCGCGACGCCGGTGCCCCAACCGCCGGCGGGAAAGCGGCGGCTGCGCATCAAGCTCACCTTGCAATGGACATGGAACCGGACGCATACACGGCTGGTCGACGTGACGCTCGGGCGCCATCCCCACGACACCACGCTGAAGGTCAAGTGCCGCGGCAGGGGGTGCCCCACCGAGCACACCCGCCGTGCCCGGCTGAGCAAGCTCACGCCGCTGGTCCGCTCGCTGGCCGGCCACCGCTACCGCGCCGGGGACCGCCTGTTCCTCACGCTCAGCTCGCCTCGCTACAGCGCCGAGCGCATTCAGATCACCATCCGCAAGGGGACGATTCCGGCGGTGAGGCTGTTGTGATCGTCCGCCGCAGGAGATCCCTGACACCGGAGAGCCCCCATGCCTGACGAGCTTCAGCGCAGCGTCGAGCTGCTGGAGCGACTGCTGGGTGACCCGAAGCTGAGGCGGCGGTTTCGCAGCGATGCCGCCGCGGTGCTCGCCGAGGCGGGCCTGCCCCAGCTCGCCGCCGACCTCGGGCATGGAGGCCGCGCGCTGATGACGCTGGAGATGCGCGAGTCACGCTCGAGCCTCGCCGGAGTGATGGTGGCCGCGGCGGCCGAGGGCGTCGACCTGGCGCAGTTCGCCGAACACGCCGCCCCGGCGCTCGCCCATGACGCGGGCGCCGCGATCCATCGGCTCATGGC
>JBAQGP010000767.1:0-3672 GCA_049287845.1 Solirubrobacteraceae bacterium
TCACCAAACCGGGGCCCGGCGGTGGTGGGGGAACGGGGCGAGTGGCCGTCGCCGCCGTGACCCGCGGCCGCGGCCACCTCATCTGCGCTGAGCGAGCAGCGGGTACTCTCGGGTCCCACATGGTCGACGCAGCCTCGGGAATCGGACTTCCGGTGGCGTTCGGCGCAGGGCTCATCTCCTTCCTGTCGCCGTGCGTGCTTCCCCTCGTGCCCGGCTACATCTCCGCCGTCGCCGGCGGCCAGCCCGGGGAGGTCCGCTCCGTCAAGGTGCTCGGCCCCAGCCTGGCGTTCGTGGGCAGCTTCTCCTTCATCTTCATCGCGCTCGGTCTGCTCGGACAACGGGCGCTCCACGCCGCCCTCATCGGCCCGACCGCGCTGAAGGTCTCCGGGGCCGTGATCATCGTCATGGGCGTTGTCTTCGTGCTGGCGCCGTTCATCCCCTCTCTGTCTCGCGAGTGGCACGTCGCCGGGCTGATGCAGCGGGCCGGGCGGGGGGGCCCGGTGCTGGCCGGCGCGGCCTTCGCCCTCGCCTGGACCCCATGCACCGGTCCGACCCTGGGGGCGATCCTGACTGTCGCCGGCACGTCGAACTCAGCCTCGCACGGCGCGATCCTGCTCGCGGTGTACTGCGCCGGGCTCGGCATCCCCTTCCTGATCACCGGCCTGGCCTTTGGCACCGCCACCACCGCGTTCGCGGGGATCAAGCGCCACTACCCGGTGGTCATCGGCGTCGGCGGGGCGGTGCTGATCGCGATGGGCGTGCTCATCTGGACCGGAGAGTTCACGTCGCTCAACGTGACGGTCTCCAACTGGCTGCAGTCGCTGGGGCTGCCGAATCTCAACGGCGACACGTAGGCGCTGTGGCTGAGGCCGCCTACCTGAGCAGCCGCTCCGCTCTGGCCGCCGCCACCATCGCGCGCAACGTCGCGCGGGCATCGTGGCGCGGCTCCCACCCCAGCCGCGTACGTGCGCGGCTGGTGTCCATGATCACCGGCCGGCGCACGCTCTCGATCCACTGGGCCTCGTCGGGCACGAAGGGCAGGCGCGCGACGAGCTCGGCGACGGCGCCGACGGCCAGCTCGGGCACGGGGACGCTGTACCAGCCCAGGGCGTCGGCCAGATCGGCCATGGTGAGCGTCCCGTCACCGGCCAGGTTGTAGACGCCGGGCTCGCCGCGACCTACGACCGCGGCCTGCAGCGCGGTGGCCACGTCGTCGTGGTGCACGAGCTGAAAGGGCACCCCGGGATCCGGGATGACCGGCCGGAGCGCCGGCATGAACTCCAGCGCTCGGAGGATCGGGGCCGGCATCTTGTCCGAGAGCTGCACGTAGGGAATGCTCTCGACCAGCGTCAGCGCGTCGGGCCCGGCGACGATGCAGGGCCGGAACACGTAGGCGGCGACGTCGGACCCGGCCAACAGCTCGCGGAGCGCGAGCTCCAGCTCGGCCTTCTGCGCCGAGTAGTAGTGGCGCCGGGTGCCGCGCGGCTCGAGGTCCTCGGTGAGCACGGGCGGGTTGTCTGAGCCAAAGCCATAGGCCGCGACCGAAGAGGCATAGACGAGGCGCGTCACGCCGGCGTCGATGGCGGCGCCGAACACGTTGCGCGAGCCCGTCAGGTTGATCTCCGTGGTGTCCTGCGCGCCACCCATGATCATGAAGGCGAGATGGACGACGACGTCGGCGCCGGCGATCACCTCGCGCACCGCCTCGGCGTCGAGCACGTCGGCGCGGCGGTAGTCGACCTTGCTCAGGCCCTCGGCGGCGGGGTCAAACGGACGCCGTCCCATGGCGGCGACGCGCCCCACCTCCGGGGTGCGCTCCAGAACGCGCAGCAGCGACCGGCCGATGTCGCCGGTGGGACCGGTGACCGCGACGCACAGGCGCGACGGCGAGCCCTCGCCGGGCGCGGACGCGTCGCCGCCACGCTCAGTCGTCATGGCCGGGCGCAGTCGTCATAGCCGGGCTCGCCGGGCAGCACGATCCTGGCGGTCTCGCCCGTCCCGATGACCCGCGGCTGGACGGGCTCGACCGTGCGTGTGCACGCATGATCGATCAGGGCCTGCGCCGAGCCGAACGACGAGAGTTGCTCGAGGTGCTTGATCGTCGGGAACACCAGCATGATCTCACCGGCGCGATGGGCCTGCAGCGCGTCCTGGGGGCCGAACCAGCGCGCATCGACCATCTCTGAGCCGTCGACCCGGGGCTGCGCGTCCGCGGGAGCCATGGCAAGGTAGAACCACGTGTCATAGCGGATCTTGACCACCGCCGGCGTGATCCAGCGAGAGAAGGCCACCAGCGTCTGGGAGTCATCCAGCCCGACGCCCACCTCCTCGCTCAGTTCGCGGATCGCCGCCGCCTTGCGGCCGAGCTCGCCGTCGCCGTCCTCGGGGCTCACGGCGCCGCCGGGGAAGACCCACGCGCCGCCCATGAACCGGGCCTCCGGGTTGCGCCGGGCCAACAGAACCTCGAGGCCGTGCTCGCCACCGCGCAGGAGGATGACGGCGGCGGCAAGGCGCGGGACCGTCTCCGGGCCGACGTTGAGCTCCTCGCCGGGTGCGGGCCGCGGGGTCTCCACCACGCCGACCCTACCCAACCCGGCGCCGCTGGGGCACGCGGCTCGGCCGCGCGGTGGCCGCTACGCTAGCCCGCGATGAGATACATGTGTGAGTCCTGCGGGTTCATCTACGACCCCGACGAGGGCGACCCGGACGGAGGCATCCCGCCCGGAACGCAATTCGAGGACATCCCTGACACCTGGTTCTGTCCCGTGTGCGGCGCGCGCAAGCGGGACTTCACGCCCTACGAGGACTGACCGGCAGCGCGTCGGCCAGCCAGCGTTCAAGCGGCAGCGCCTCGCCGGCCGCCCCCAGCAGCCGGGGGTCGGCGCGGGCGATCGGCGGCAGGGTGGCCACCTCGACCTCGCCCCGGCGCGCGATCGTGTCGCGGTTGGAGCACTCCATCACGCTGGGCGCGTTCGGCCACGGGGTGAGCACGACGCCGGCGATCCTCAACTCGGCTGACCGTGCCGCCTCGAGCGTGAGCAGGGTATGGCTGATCGTGCCCAGCCCTGGCCGGGCGGCGATCACAAGCGGGAGACCGAGGACGCGAGCCAGGTCACGGACGTCGGCATGGGGGCCCAGCGGCACGAGTAGGCCGCCGACCCCCTCCACGACGGTGACGGATCCGACCCCGCCCGCCCGGGCCATCGCCCGCACGCCGTCGGCCAGCCACTCCAGCGTTGGCGGCGTCGTTCCCGCCAGCTCAGCCGCCAGATGCGGGGACACCGGGGGCCCGTACCCGGCCAGGATCACCTGCCCCGGTTCGCACCCGGCGACGCGGGCGAGGAGCTCGTGGTCGGGCGGCCAGGCGAGGTCGGGCGGGTCGTCGAGGCCGGTGATCAGCGGCTTGACCGCGCGGACGGTGGCGCCCAGCCGGCGCAGGCGCGCCACGATCGCCGCCGCCACCACGGTCTTGCCGACCCCGGTGTCGGTGCCGGTGACAAAGCATCCACGCAGCGCGGCGCTCATGGCAGGCCGATGGCGCGAGACACTAAGTGGTCGGGTTCGCAATTACGCGGCGTTTGGCGGCGTCTGGACGCGCCTGACGGGCGGCGGCGAACCCGCCGGACCACCAGTACGACTCAGTTCGCCGCCCCCCGTCATCCACGCCCAGCC
>JBAQGP010000768.1:0-2018 GCA_049287845.1 Solirubrobacteraceae bacterium
CTGCTGCACGTCGCCGTCTGCGTCCTGGCCGGGCATCCACCGGCCATACCTCTCGGTGCGGTTCTCACCGCATGAGCGACCACTAGGAGGCGCGCGATGTCAGCAATCGACACCATCGGCGGCGGCAACATCGAGCCTCGCGGGCTCGAGGAGGAGATGCGCTCGGCGTATCTGGATTACGCCATGTCGGTCATCGTCGGCCGCGCGCTGCCCGACGTCCGCGACGGCCTCAAGCCGGTCCACCGCCGCGTTCTGCACGTGATGAACGAGTTGGGTCTGCAGCCCAACCGCAAGCACGTCAAGTGCGCCCAGATCGTCGGCGAGGTGATGGGCAAGTTCCATCCTCACGGCGACTCGGCGATCTACGACACGCTCGCCCGGATGGCGCAGGACTTCTCGATGCGCTATCCGCTGGTCGACGGCCACGGCAACTTCGGCAACATCGACGGCTGGGGCGCGGCGGCGATGCGATACACCGAGGCTCGGCTCGAGCGCCTGGCCACCGAGATGCTGCGCGACATCGACGCTGAGACCGTCGACTTCGCGCCGACCTACGACGGGACCCGCCAGGAGCCGGTGGTGCTGCCGGCCCGATTCCCGAACCTCCTGGTCAATGGAGGCTCCGGCATCGCCGTGGGGATGGCCACCAACATCCCGCCGCACAATCTGCGCGAGGTGGTCGCCGCGACCATCGCCTACATCGAGGATCCGCAGATCGACGTCGAGGGCCTGATGCGCCACATCAAGGGCCCGGACTTCCCGACGGCGGGCACGATCCTGGGTCGGGAGGGGATTCGCGACGCGTATGCCACCGGCCGCGGCCGTGTGCGGGTGCAGGCCAAGGCGCACATCGAGCCGATCGGCCAGGGCAAGGAGGCGATCATCGTCACCGAGCTGCCCTTCCAGGTGCGCAAGGGCGGGGACGGGGGACTGATCGAGAAGATCGCCGATCTCGTGCACGACAAGAAGATCTCGGAGATCACCGACGTCCGTGACGAGTCCGACCGGCGTGGCATGCGCCTGGTGATCGAGCTCAAGCGCGACGCAATGCCCAAGGTCGTCCTCAACAAGCTGCACAAGCACACGCCGATGCAGACGACCTTCGGCGTCAACATGGTGGCGCTCGTCGACAACGTGCCGCGCACGCTGTCGCTGCGCGAGGTCATCGGCCACTACGTCGATCATCAGCGCGAGGTCATCGTCCGCCGGACCAAGTACGAGCTGCGCCGCTCTGAGGAGCGCGCGCACGTGCTCGAGGGCCAGCTCATCGCGCTGGCCAACCTCGACGAGGTCATCGCCCTGATCCGCGCCTCGCGCGACTCAGAGACCGCACGCCACGGGCTGGTCGAGCGCTTCGAGCTCTCCGTGATTCAGGCCCAGGCGATCCTCCAGATCACGCTGAGCCGCCTCACCGCCCTCGAGGCCGACAAGATCAAGCAGGAGCACGCCGACCTCACGGAGCGGATCAAGGAGCTGCGCGAGATCCTGGGCGACGAGCAGCGGGTTCTCACCCTGATCAAGGACGAGCTGGCCGAGATCGCCGAGGCCTACGGCGACGAGCGCCGGACCGAGATCACCCACGCCGAGGGCGAGATCGACATCGAGGATCTGATCGCCGACCAGCAGATGGTCATCTCGATCACGCGCTCGGGGTACATCAAGTCGCTGCCGCTGTCCACCTACCGTCAGCAGCGCCGCGGCGGCGTCGGCGTCACGGGCATGGACATGAAGGACGACGACTACATCGAGCACCTGTTCGTCACCTCCACCCACGACTACCTGCTGTTCTTCACCAACCGGGGCAAGGTCTACCGCCTCAAGGTCTATGACCTACCGGAGGCCTCGCGCACCGCCAAGGGCCGTGCGTTGGTCAACCTGCTGCCGTTGCGTGAGGGAGAGCGCGTGCAATCGGTGCTGTCGACCCGCGACTTCACCGAGGGCAAGTACCTGGTGTTCGCGACCAAGCGCGGGATGGTCAAGAAGACCGAGTTCCTGGCCTACAACACCCCGATCAAGGC
>JBAQGP010000769.1:0-7614 GCA_049287845.1 Solirubrobacteraceae bacterium
GGCATGAGCTGATCCAGGGCGGGGGTCAGCAGCCAGTCGCGCGCCGAGCCCAGCGAGGAGACATTGACCAGCAGGTTGGTCAGGATCGCCTGCCACCCGATGATCGCCGTCAGCGTGAGCGCGCGCGAGCCGGTGAGCGAGCCCACGCCCACCGCCAGCGCTGTCACGACCACGTTGGCCAGGGCGATCCAGCCCGCGCCCTGGAGGATGGCGCCGAGCCCGGGGGTGGGCGTGCCGCCCGCGAACACGAACGTCGCCACCAGCACCAGGGCGTAGGTCGCGGCGCTCAGGCACAGCGACACGATGGCGGCGGCGGGGAGCCGGACCGCGAACAGGGCCAGGCGCGAGCGCCCGGTGGTGACCAGGTCGCGGAACACCCCGCTGGACTGATCGGCAGTGCCGACCTCGGCCCCGATGAGCACGGCCGCGAGCATCCCGAAGAACTCGGCGAGGTCGCGCATCCCGTGCCGGAAACCGTTGATGCCGCCGGCGGGCTCGTACTGCGAGGGGTTGGAGGCATGCCTGAGGGCGATGTAGCCGTACATCAGCACGACCACGCCGACGGTGAGGAGCAGCGCAAAGGCCATCACGCTCCGGTTGCGCCTGACCTTGAGGATCTCGGCCCCGATCATCTGGCGGGCTACGGTGAGCGTCATGACTGACCTCCGACTCGAGACGTCATTTCCAGGAAGCGGTGCTCCAGCGACTCGCGCACCGGCTCCAGCCGCGACACCAGCACCCCGCCGGTGACCAACCGCGCGTTGATCGAGGCCGCGCCGTCGATGCCGGCCAGGGTCACGCGGATGCCATCCGGCGTCGCGTAGGCGGCTGATACCGCGGGGTGACCGTCGAGCAGGTCGATCGCCGCGTCACGGTCATCGCAGCCGATGTCGATCTCGTTGTGCTCGTCCTTCACAAGCTCTGAGATCGGGCCCTGGGCGATGATCCGCCCCCGGTCGATCACCGCCGCCGCGTGGCAGGTCTTCTCCACCTCGTCGAGCAGGTGGGAGGAGAGGAACACCGTCCGGCCCTCCCCGGTCAGATCGCCGATCATCGTCCGGAACTCCAGGATGCCCCCGGGGTCCAGGCCGTTCATCGGCTCGTCGAGGATGAGCAGCTCGGGGTCGGCGAGCAGGCAGCGTGCCACCCCCAGACGCTGGCGCATGCCCTGTGAGTAGGCGCGCACCCGGTCGTCGGCCCGGTCGGTGAGGCCGACGCGCCGCAGCGCCCCGTCGATCCGCCCGCGGACCTCAGGCCCGCGGACGGCCGCGATGACGCGCAGGTTCTCGCGGCCGGTGAGATGACGGTGAAAATGCGGCTCTTCGACGATCGCCCCGACGCGGGCCAGTACCGCCGCTCGCTCCTCGGGTACGGGCCGCCCGGAGATCCGCATCGTCCCCGCATCCGCTTGGGTGAGGCCGAGCAGCATGCGGATGAGCGTCGTCTTGCCAGCCCCGTTGTGGCCGAGGAACCCGAAGGCCGATCCGCGCGGGACCGTCAGGTCGAGGTCGATCACCGCGGGCCGCGCGCCGAAGCGCTTGGTGATCCCGCGGGTCTCGATGATGTTCGTGGTGGTTTGCATGCTGAGATGATCGGCGTGGCGGGCCACCGTGTCGTCGGCCAGCGGGGCGATTGAGGCCTCCGGCGCGCAGCGGACGCGTGGCCGCGTCTCCGTCTCAGGGGGGAGGCGGCTCGGTGCCGGCGCCGGGCTTGACCAGCCCGATCTCGTACGCCAGCACGACGGCCTGGACGCGGTCGCGGAGGCCCAGCTTCATCAGCACGTTGGACACGTGGGTCTTGACCGTGGCGTCGCCGACGACCAGCGCCTCGGCGATCTCGGCGTTGGACATGCCGCGCGCCAGCAGCTCCAGCACCTCGCGCTCGCGGTCGGTGAGCTCGGCCAGCGACTCGGGGGAGTGTCCCACCGGGGCGGGGAGGCGGCGCGCCACCCGGTCAAGCAGCTGGCGAGTGATGGCCGGGGTGAGCAGCGCCTCCCCGGCGGCGACGACGCGAACGGCGCGCACGAGCTCATCGGTGGGGACGTCCTTGGTGATGAAGCCGCTGGCGCCGGCGCGCAGCGCCTCGACGATGTACTCGTCCAGCCCGAACGTGGTCAGGATCAGCACGCGGTGGTTGGGCAAGCGCCGGATGGCCTCGATCCCGTCGAGGTTGGGCATGCGGATGTCCATGAGCACGACGTCGGGCTTGGTGGCCCGCGCCGCGCTGACGGCCTCCAGGCCGTCGCCCGCCTCAGCCACCACCTCCATCTCGCCGGTGGCCTCGAGCACGGCGCGAAAGCCCGCCCGCATGAGGGGCTGATCGTCGGCGATGAGCAGGCGGAGCTTGGGCACGGTCGTGGCGGCTAGCGAGTGGGGATGAGGGCCCGCACCCGGTACCCGGTGCCGTAGGCGCGCTGCCCGGTCTCGAGCTCACCGCCAAACAGAGCGACGCGCTCGCGCATCCCCACCAGCCCATGCCCGCCATCGCCGCGGTCGCCGTTGGGCCCGGTCCCGTCGTCGAGGACCGTCACCTCCAGCGCGTCTCGCGCGTAGTCGAGCGTGACCGCCGCCTGTTGGGCGTGGGCATGGCGGATGACGTTGGTCAGCGCCTCCTGGACGATGCGGTACACCGAGAGGTCCACCGCCGCCGGCAGCTCGCGCCCCGCGCCCTCGATGGTGAGCGTCGCCCCGAGCCCCGCCTGGCGCGTGCGCTCGATCAGCTTTGGCAGGTCGCGCACGCCTGGCTGGGGCTCGAGCTCGGGCGCGCCGCCGTTCTGCAGGCGCAGCACGCCGAGCATGCGGTGCATCTCCGACAGCGCCTCGCGACCGAGGTCGGCGACATGGCCCAGGGTCTCCTGTTGTGAGTCCTGCGGGCCGGTGGCGGCCAGCGCCTGGGCTTGCACCACCATCAGCGACACGTTGTGGGCCACGACGTCGTGCAGCTCCCGAGCGATGCGCACCCGCTCGTCGCCCACCGCCTGCTGGGACAGCAGCTCGCGCTCGCGCTCCAGCCGTTCGGCCCGCTCCTTCAGGCCATTGATGTAGTCGGCCCGCGCGCGGAGATACAGGGCCACCGCCACCGCCAGACCGATGACCACCAGGCGCGACCCCACGGTCCCGGCGGTGATCCGATCCTCATGAACGATCAGCGTCGCCACCGTGGCGGCGCCGGTGAGGATCGTGGCGACGGTCACGACCGGGCGCTCGGTGTACTCGGCCACGTTGAACAGCGCGAGCAGGACCGGGAACAGGACCACGGGACCCCAGCCGAGGATGACCTCGATTGCCAGGGCCAGTCCCAGCACGGGGAGCGGCGCGCGGTGCCGGACCAGCAGCGCCGCGGTCATGACCAGGAGGCCCAGCAGCAGCACGCCGTGCGAGGCGTCGCCGACTGTGTGCTTGGCCGCCAGCGCCGTGCCGCCGATGACAAAGATGAAGAGGACCGGGCCGATGTCCAGCAGACGTCCGGGCAGGCGCCAGCCGAGGGCGGTCGTCAATGGTCGATCGGTGCGCGGACCCACGGGCTGAGAGTAGGCCCGAGGGGCGTCGCGTGCCTCCGCCCGGGCGGGGAAGCGCGGCTCCGCCGCAAGGGGGAGACCCCTGTGCGCACGGTCCGTCTGCGCCTTATGCGAACATGTGTTCGTGAGATGGAGCAACCTGAGCATCGAGGAGGAGGAGCGGGCCCGCCTGCCCGGCTACCGCGACGACGCCGTCATCCGCCATTTCGAGGCGCCGGATGCGGTCCCCACCCGGTTCTACGAGGTCCGGGCCAAATCGATCCTCAACCGGGTCCCCGAGGCCTCCCAGATGCCGTTCCGGTGGACCATAAATCCGTATCGGGGATGCAGTCATGCTTGCGCTTATTGTTTTGCCCGCCCCACGCACAAGTACCTGGACATGGACGCCGGCCGGGACTTCGAGCGCGAGATCGTGGTCAAGGTCAACGCGCCCGAGCGTCTGAGGGCCGAGCTGGCCAAGCCCTCCTGGAAGGGGGAGCACATCGCGCTGGGGACCAACACCGACCCGTACCAGTGGGTGGAGGGCCGCTACAAGCTGATGCGGGGAATCTGGCAGGCGATGATCGACGCGCGCAATCCCGGATCGATCCTCACCAAGTCGCCGCTGTTGTTGCGAGATTTGGATCTGATGAAGGAGTTGGCGTCACAGGCGGATTTCGGTGCCGCGTTGTCGATCCCGACGATGGAGGAGAAGGCGTGGCGGGCGACGGAGCCCCACACGCCCAGCCCGCGGGCGCGCATGGAGGCGGTGGCCGAATTGACCCGAGCGGGGATCCGCACCGGGATCCTCGTCGCCCCGCTGATGCCCGGCATCAACGACGATCCGGCCCAGGTGGCCAAGATCCTGGAGATGGCCAGCGAGGCCGGCGCGGCCTACGTTTCCGGCATTGCCCTGCACTTGAGAGGGGAGGTGCGGGGATTGTTCATGGAGTGGCTCGCCGAGCACCGTCCTGACCTGATGCCGCGCTATCGTGAGCTCTACCGCGGTGGAGCGTACGCGCCGCAGCGGGAGCGCAGGCGCTTGGCTGAGCTCATCAAGGGGCCGGATCTGGCGCCCTCGGAGCGTGGCAGAGGTGCTTTTCTCAGGCCGCCTGAACCGCCCCCTCCGGCGCGCCAGCCGCAGCAGACGTCACTATTTGAGCTACACGGCTCGTCGTGAACCGCACCCGGCCATCTGTGTCCCGCCCGATCCCGATCTCGTTCTAGGAGCCATGCCGAGGCAATTCAGGCCACGTAAGGACCTCAATCTCGATCGGATGTTCGAGACCCGGAGCGACGCCTGGGAGAAGGTGGGCCTGTCCTTCGAGGTCAACACGAGAGAGGTCAAGCGGGCGCAGTGGCAAGCGATCCTGCTGGTGATCCTGCTGATCGCTGTCGACGTCGGGATGCACATCCTGCTCTCCAAGAGCCGGGCCTGTCCGGATCGGAACGCAAGCACGTGCAGCCTGCTTGGAAACTGGGGGGTCCAGGGCCTCGCAACACCGCTGAGAATCGTCGCCGGCGTCTTGGTCCTCGTCCTGGGATGGGCCCTGGCCCGCGCCGTCGGGAAGTTCGTGGGACCGACGTTCCTTCGCCGGATGGACCCCGGGACCGCCGGCACGTTCGGCTTCCTCCTGCGACTGCTCACGATGGGAATCGCGCTCATCCTGGCACTGAGCGTCGCCGGGGTGTCGTTCCAGTCTCTGGCGGTCGGCGGTGCGTTCACCGCAGTCATCGTGGGTCTTGCTGCGCAGCAGACGCTCGGCAACGTGATCGCCGGGATGGTGCTGCTCAGCGCACGCCCGTTCCGGGTTGGCCAGCGCATCCGGCTGCAGGCCGGCGCCATCGGCGGTCAGGTGGACGGCACCGTCAGCTCACTCGGGCTGTTGTACACCAACCTGTTGCGCGGCGCCGAGCAGATCATGGTGCCCAACACGCAGGTGCTCTCGGCGGTGATCGTGCCGCTACGCGAGCCCGACGGGGTGGATGTCAAGGTCCGGCTCAGCTCCGGGGTGCGGCCCAGCCAGGTGCAGGCGATCCTCGACCAGGGGATCTCGACCCCCACGCGCAGCGGTACGTCGGTGCTCCTGGAGGAGGTCGACGGCGACGACGTGGTCGTCCGCGTCCAGGCCACGCCCGAGATACCCGATGAGGGCGCCAAGCTCGCCGACGAGATCATGGTGGCGCTGTCATCGGTCACCGGCGAGCACGAGGCTGTCGACAGCAACGCCCGCTGAGCGGCGCTCAGCTCCGGCGGCGTCGGTGCCCGGCGTCCACGTCCGCGGCGATCTTCGCCGAGCCCAGCTTGCTACTGACCCATCCGGCGGGCCCCGGGGCCACCGACGCGAGGGCGGAGCCGACGCGCAGCCCGAGCGGTGCGACATCGACCTCCGCGGGGTTGTGCTGGATCGCCCGGATGACGGCGGCGGCGACGTCCTGCGGAGATCTCGTGCCCACGCCCGGCGGGAGCTTGGCGCCCGTGTTGGCGAACATCCCCGACTCCCGGATGAAGCCTGGCGCCACCACCGAGACGCCGACGCCGGTACCGCGGAGATCCTCGCGCAGGGCCAGGCCGAAGCCCCGCAGGCCGAACTTCGTCGCCGAATAGAGCGATGAGGCCGGCTGAGCGGACTTTCCGGACAACGACGAGATGAACACGAGATGCCCGCGCCCGCGAGCGACCATGGCCGGAGCGAGTACGCGCGCCAGGGCGATCGGCGCGCGAAGGTTGACGGCCAGCATCCCGTCGATCTCGTTCTGGGTGAGCGCGGTCAGCATGCCGGTGGCGGGATGCGCCGCGTTGGCCACCAGCACGTCGACCTCCGCGTCCAGCGCCGCGGCGGCGAGGTGATCCACGTCGGCCGCCAGCGCGAGATCGCAGACCACGGACCGGGCGCCCAACTCCTGCGCCAGCTGTGACAGCTCGGTCTCGCGCCGTCCGCTGAGTAGGAGCCCGACCCCGCGCGCCCCGAGCGCCCCGGCGATCACGGTGCCGACCCCGCCGGTGGCACCGGTGAGCAGCGCCGTGGCACCGGCCAGCCGAAACGGTAAGCGTCGCGCCACGGCGAGCAGTGTAGGCGCCGCCCCGGTCAGCCCGGAAACACCGCCAGCGTCGCCGTGAACCCGTGCAGGAAGCTGCGACCACCCACCGGGCCGATCTCGCCGGCGGCGAAGAAGCCCGCCGCCGGGACCCCGCCGAGCTCGTTCTGGACCAGGCTTGCGTCGTGGTCGCGGGCGCCGAACATCCCCTGTCCGCGCCCGTTGCAGGAGAACACCAGCGCGCCCGCGGGCCGCTGACCGCCGATCGCCGCGGACCGCAGCCGCAGCTCGCGGCGCAGATCCTCGTCGGCCGAGCGCGCGTCGCGCGCGTGCAGCCGGACCACCTCCCCGGGTGTGACGGTCGCGCCCACGGTGATCGCGCCCGTCGCCGGATCGGCGCCCGTGACGCCGCGCACGAGGAAGTCGCCCTGCTCGTACTCCGGCTTGCCCCCGTCGATGACGATCCCGATCAGCAGCCCGGCGGCGACCAGCGCTCGCTCCTGGAGCGGCAGCTCCGCCACGGTCTGCTCGATCGCCTCCACCGCCGGGCGCCCGGCAAGCTCATAGATGACGTTGTCCTCGGCTGCGGTGACGGTCATCTCACGGCCCACCGGCGCGGCGCCCTGCGAGACGCAGGGCAACAGCTCGACGCCGTTCAGGCACACGCCCACCGCGCCCTCCCGCACGACATGGGCATCCGCGAACAGCACCGCGTCGCCCAGCGGTGAGCGGGCGCTCGACAAGCCGCCGAGCACGGGGACTCCCGGAGCGGCGTCGGTGATGCCGTCCAGTACCGCGTCAGTCGGGAACGAGTAGGGGTCAGAGAGGATGATCAGCGCGGCGTCGGAGCCGATCTCCGGCATCCCGTCCAGCACGCCGACCTCGTCCTTGCGACGAACGGTGGCGTGAAACGAGCGCGCCCCGCCTCCCTCCAGAGCCGCGGCCCATACCGCCACGCCGGTCCCGCCCTCGAGCTCGCGGCCTTGACCGAGCACACCGCCGGCGCCGCAGCCGACCAGCGCGTCAGGGGCGAGCTCGGCATGGACCGCGGCGAGCATCTGCTCGGGGGCCGCCAGGTG
>JBAQGP010000770.1:0-3683 GCA_049287845.1 Solirubrobacteraceae bacterium
CACCGTGACCTCGCTGCGCGTGGAGGACCACCCCGAGCCGCTCCCCGAGCTGGCCCGCCTGGCCCGGCTCGACGCTGCCTACCGGATTGCCGGCCAGGGCGACGAGGACCTCGCCGCCGGCCGCCACGACGAGGCCTCGGCGCGGTTCGCGCGAGCCTGCGAGCTCGCGCCGGAGTCCGACGAGCTGCGCTTCTGGGCCGGCCTGGGCGCCGCGCAGGTGGGGGACATGGACACCGCGCTCGCCCACGTGCGCTCCGCGATCGACGCTCACGCCGGGTGGCTGGAGCTGCTGCGCCGCCTGACCCCGGAATTGGCCCCGTCGGCGCCCGCCGTGCTGGCGGCTCTCGACGGCCACCTCTCCTAGACGCGGCTAGTCCATCAGGACGCCGGGATTGAGCGCCCCGGCGGGGTCGAGCGCCGCCTTGGCCGCGCGCAGCGCGGTGGCGAACGGCTCAGGTCGCTGGCGGTCATACCAGGGCCGATGGTCGCGCCCGACGGCGTGGTGATGGGTGATCGTGCCGCCGGATTCCAGGATCGCGTCGGCGGCCGCGGCCTTGATCTCCGCCCACTGCTCCAGCTCCTCGCCGCGCCGGCCCGGCGCCAGCACGGTGTAGTAGGGAGCGGGCCCGTCGGGATAGACGTGGGTGAAGCGGCAGGTCACCGAGCCCGCGCCGCACACCTCGTGGACCGCGGCGGTGGTCCGCTCGATCACGGTCTGGTGCAGCGCCGCGAACCGATCCCACGTCACGGCGGTCTCGAACGTCTCGGACACGACGCCCATGGCCACGAAGGTGTCGCGCAGGTAAGGGACGCGCAGGAACGCCTCACGCCAGCTCCCGACGGACGCGTCGGGGTCCGCGCCATCGCGAGGCTCGTCCCACGTGCCCCCATGGTCCGCGCAGCAGCCCAGTGCCTCGTCCAGCCGCGGCCCCACCTCGACCGCGGCGGACTCGAAGCCGAGCACGAGCAGGGCGTGGGTGCCGGGTGGGTGGGGACCCGTTCCCATCAGCCGCGCCTCGGCGGGGTCGATGAGGCGGCAATTGGTGGGGTACAGGCCCGATTGCGAGAGCGCGCGCACCGCCTCCACCCCTGCCCCAAAGCTGGCGAAGCGCACCCCCGCCGCGGCCCGGAAGCGCGGCCGGGGCCGGACCCGCATCCACGCCTCGGTGATCAGGCCGAGCGTTCCCTCCGAGCCGATCAGCATCCGGTCCGGGGAGATCCCCGCGCCTGACCCCGGCAGCCGCCGCGACTCCCAGACGCCGATCGGAGTGATGGCACGCACCGACTGGACGAGGTCGTCGATGTGGGTGTAGACGGTGGCGAAGTGCCCGCCGGCCCGGGTCGCGATCATCCCGCCGAGCGTGGCGAACTGAAACGACTGCGGGAAGTGGCGCAGCGTCAGCTCGTGGCCGCGCAGCTGTTCCTCCAGGCGCGGCCCGTTCGCGCCTGCTCCGATCCGCGCGCTCAGCGACTCCGCGTCGACCTCGAGGACCCGATCGAGCCTTCCCAAATCGATCGTGACGACACCGTCGAAGCGGTGCGGGTCGACCGCCGGCTCGACGCCACCCACCACGCTCGTCCCGCCGCCGAAGGGGATGATCGCGGCATTCGCGCCGATCGCCCACTCCATGATCGCCTCGATGTCGCTCTCGTCGGCGGGGTGAGCGACGACGTCGGGCGGGTGGTCGAACTGGCCGCGGAAGGCCCGGACGACGTCGCGGTAGGAGCTGCCGTAGGCGTGGAAGGCGCGCTCGTAGTCGTCGATGGCGCAGATCCCCGCCAGGCGGGCGGGAACGCTGAGGCGCGGCGGGGGGAGGGTCAGCTGCGACAGCGGGACGGGCGCCTCGGGCTCGGCGGACCCGAACCCGAGGTGCGAGGCCAGGAATGCCGCGGTACTGCGGACCGCCTCGGGCGGCGGCTGCTCGTGCTCAAAGCCCCAGCCCCAGTGCTTGCGGCGCTGTCTCACGGGCGGCAGCATAGATACGGTTACGCCATGAGCCTTCCCACCGGCATCCTCGCGCGCGGCCCGTGGCAGCCGGCGGATGTCGCCGTCAGCTGGTCCGATCAGCCCTACGCCGCCCCCCAGGAAGTGGTGGACGAGGCTGACCGCGTACTGGCGGCGCTGCGCGATCGGGGCTCCCCCAGCCACGACGGCCTGTCCGGACGGCTCGCGGGGTTCCAGGCCGATGACGGCCGGCTGACCCTGGAGTGCGAGCCGGTGCGGTGGGCGCTGCGGCTCCTGTCCGGCGGAGCCTCGCAGAGCCTGTCGGCGGTGTGCGTGGTGCGCTCGGCGGATGGCCGCTGGCTCGCCGGACGGCGTGCCGCCTGGCTGGCGACGTGGGCCGAGCGGTGGGCGCTCGGGGCGGCCGGTTCCGTGGAGGTCGGCGAGAACCCGGCCGACACGCTCGTGCGCGAGCTGGAGGAGGAGTGGTCGGTCACGCCGGAGCGGATGAGCGTCGAGGCGCTGGTCAAGCTGCCCAGCGGGCTGGTGTCCGTGGTGGGTCTGGCCTGGGTGCCCGACGGCACCACGGTGACGCCGGACGCCGAGCACGACGAGTTCACCTGGTGGCCGTCCGACGTCGGGAGCTGGCCCGAGCACGCCGATGCTCCGCTGCGCCGGCTCGCCGAGCTGGTCACCCCCCCGGGCTGATGCGCATCGTCACGTTTCGCCGGCTCGAGCTGGCGTCGTTCACCCACTCGCTGATCTACCTGGGGCTGCTCGCGTGTGCCTTCGCGCTGGGAACGCCCCAGCCCGAGACGTTCATCCTCGGTCTGGGGCATGGCGTCATGTGGATCGTGATGTCGCTGTTGTGCATCGACGCCGCCCGCCGCCACGTGATCCCGTTCTGGCTGGCGGTCACAGTGGCCGTGATCGGCGGCCTGGGACCGTTCGCCGGTTCGATCGGGTTCGTCGTTGCAGAGCGCCGTCAACCCGCGACAACGCAGTACAGTGAGTAACTGACTGATGGCGGTCGATACCAGCACTGTTCAAGTCGTCATGCCGGCCATGGGCGACTCCGTCGCCGAGGGCACGGTCCTCGAATGGCACAAGCAGGAGGGCGACACCGTCTCGGCTGACGAGACCATCGTGGAGATCTCCACCGACAAGGTCGACGCCGAGGTCCCCGCCCCCGTTTCGGGCACGGTGACGCGGATCCACGCCGCGGAGGGCGACACCGTCGCGGTGGGTGCGCTTCTGGCCGAGATCGCCACGAATGGGGACGGCGCCGCCGCGGTCGACGGAAACGGATCCCCACCCACCCCGACCGCCGCCGAGACCGCAACGCCGGTTTCAGGCGAGTCTCCTCCGGCCACCGCCGGTGAGGCCGTGGCCAGCGCCGCCACCGAGGCCGAGGGTGTCGCCGCGGCCGAGCAGGCCGCCGGCAAGACCGTCGACATCGTGACCCCCACCGGCGGCGAGTCGGTGACCGAGGGGACGATCCTCGAGTGGTCGGTGAAGGTGGGCGACGCGGTCAAGGACGGCGACACCGTCGTCGAGATCTCCACCGACAAGGTCGACATGGAGTTGCCCGCTCCGGCCGACGGCACCATCACCGAGATCCTCGCCGCGGAGGGCGAGACGGTCACCGTCGGCCAGGTGATCGCGCGGATGTCAGTCGGCACCGGCGCCCCACCGAGCGCCGGCCCGGCTTCCGGAAACGGCGCCCCGCAGGCCCCGGCGC
>JBAQGP010000771.1:0-2655 GCA_049287845.1 Solirubrobacteraceae bacterium
ACGAAGCTGAGCGCGTCGGCCACCACGATCGTGCGCAGGCTGCCTGCCGCGAGCAGGAGCCCGCCCAGTGGACCGCCGGCGAGCCGCCCCACCGCGGTGCCCAGGCCCACCAACGAGTTGGCGGAGACGAGTTGCCCCGAGTCCACCAGCGTCGGCAGCAGGGCGTTCTTGTCTGGATTGAAAAGCGCCGCCAGGATCGCCTGGACCACGATGACGGCGTAGAGGATCACCAGCCCGTGACGGCCATGAACGAGCAGAAGCGGTAGGACGGCCAGCGCCTGGAGCGCGCTGACCCCGACGAGTACGGTCCGGCGGTCGACCGCGTCGGCCAGCCGCCCGCCGACGGGGGCCAGCACGATCCCCGGCGCCAGCTCGGCGGCGAACGCTGCGGCGGTGCCCAGCGCCGAACCGGTGAGCCCGAACACGACGATCGGCAGCGCCACGAGCAGCAGCCAGTCCCCGGTATCGGAGATCAGCCCGGCCGCCCACAGGCGACGGAAGGCGGGAACACTCAGTGGTCCGCGCGGCGCCACGGGGCCTCCGTCCGTGGGAAGGCGAACAGGTCGACCTCGACCAGCGCGGCATCGGCCGGCGCGGACTCGCGACCGGCCGCGATCAGCGGGCGGATGAGCGCGTCCAGTTGCCGGCCCAGTGCCCGCAGCTCGTCGGGACTGACCCACAACGTGTAGTTGGACGCGAGGTCGACCTCGCGCCACGCGGCGGGCACCGAGTCCCGGTGGGACAGGTACTCGCGCAACAGCCGCTGCTGGAGGGCCACCGAGGCCGCCATCACCGCCGCCGTGCCACGGCCCGACGGCGTGCCGGGATCGGCGTCCTGCTCCAAGTCAAACCCGGTGATCGCGGCCCGCCACGGCCGCTGGCGCCGGTCGGCTGACTCCACGGGCTCCACCAGCCCGTGCCGAGCCAGGGTGCGCAGGTGGTAGCTGCAGTTCGACGGCGTATCGCCCACCGCGCGCGCGCAGGCGGACGCGGTTGCCGGGCCGTTGGACATCAGGTAGGTGAGCAGATCGAGGCGGACCGGATGGGCCAGCGCCTCGAGCACATCGGGATCGGTCAGCACGGGCCGGCGCTCCGCCATGGCTGCACCCTTTCTGAAAGACTCTTTCAGAGTTTGTATCGCGTTTTTGTCAGATCTGCAAGCCTCTTTCAGATCTGCGGCCGCTGCCGACGGCTGGCCGTCGGGCCCGCCTCCATAGAGCAGCGGCGCCAGGAACACCCTGCGGGCCTGGTACGGTGACGCGCCTGTCCACGCCTGACCTGGAATCGACCGCATCCGGCGAGCTGACCGCCACGGTCGGCGAGCTGGAGCTCTGCTACGAGACGTTCGGCGCGGCGGGCGCGCCACCGGTGCTGCTCATCATGGGCCTGGCCTCGCAGATGCTGCTGTGGGACGATGAGTTCTGTGAGCAACTGGCCTCCCGCGGGTTCCGCGTCATCCGCTTTGACAACCGCGACATCGGGCGTTCCTCTCAGCTGCGCGGCGCGGTCATCCCCTCGCGCTGGCAGCTGCTCAGGCGCAGCGCGGGTGGTGCGGCCTACACGCTGGAGGACATGGCCGCCGACAGCGTCGGGCTGCTCGACCACCTCGAGATCGGAGCCGCGCATATCGTCGGGGTCTCGATGGGCGGCATGATCGCCCAGCTGATCGCCATCAATCACCCCGACCGCGTCCTCTCCCTCGTCTCGATCATGTCCACCACCGGCAACCGCAGGGTGGGCAAGCCCCAGCCACGGATGATGATGCGGCTGATGCGCAAGGGCCAGCGCGAGCGCGAGGCGTACATCGAGGACCACATCGAGACGTACCGGGCGATCGGCTCCAAGCAGTACGACTTCGAGGAGGAGCACAAGCGCGAGCGCGCGGCCCGGCTGTTCGAGCGGGGCGTGTACCCCGCCGGGAGCGCCCGCCAGCTCGGCGCCGTGGCGTCGGCGGCCGATCGCACCCAGGCCCTCGCCGGCGTCCGCGCCCCCACCACCGTGATCCACGGCGACGCCGATCCCCTGGTGGATGTCTCCGGCGGTCGTGCCACCGCCGAGGCGATCCCCGGGGCCCGGCTGGTGATCCTCCCTGGGATGGGCCACGACATGCCCCGCGCGTTGTGGCCGGCGATGATCGACGCGATCGTGGAGAACGCCGCGCGCAGACCGGAGTCGAGAACGCGGTAACGTCCGCACGCGGCGTCGGCGCACCGAGGCGGGTCAGGCGCGCCTACGGGCGCGCTGCCCTCTCCGGGGTCACCCCGGGGATCACCCAGTATCTGGGACAGTGCATCGCGAGCCCTAGGGTGCATCCGTTCGGAGGCACTGCCGGGCACGCACGACATGGAGCAGTCGGAGCGCGGCGCCGCCATGATCTGCACCGTGCATGACGACGACGTCGACCGCTGGGGCCTCGCCCGGGAGATGGCCAGGGCCATGCTCGCCGGGCCCTGGACGGCGCAGGGCGTTGCCGAGGCCGGCGCGACGACCCTGGAGCAGTGGCCGAGCTGGCTCGAGGCGCTCGCCCTCCGCGTCACGTCGGTCCATCGCCGGGCCCCCGCCGACGACCGCGAGTCGCTGACCCGGGTCATCCACACGTTTCTGGCCGAGCGCGTGGCCGGGCCGGTGCTCGACGGCCGGCCACCGGTCCTGCCC
>JBAQGP010000772.1:0-1688 GCA_049287845.1 Solirubrobacteraceae bacterium
GCGTCCGCCTCAGACGCCGGCGCCGCGACGGCGTCGCGCTTGAACCGCGGCGCGCGCGCTGCTCCCGCGGCGGCGAGGGTGTCGCCGGGCTTGGCCAGCTTCTTGCCCTTGGGGCGCAGCTCCACCACGATGTCGGGCGCCACCGAGAGCTCGATCTCACGGGCTCCGTCCAGCCCCTTGTCCAGGCTGAAGGCGGCCATCCACACCTCGCCGTCCTCGGCGGCCCATGGCTTGTGCTCGAGGTCGGCCAGGGCGCGGACCTCGGCGCCCTTCTGGCTGAGGGTCAGCGACGGGCGAACGAAGCGGCGGCCGCGCACGCCGAACCAGCGGCCCGCCACCTCCACTCGTCCCGGGGCGGAGGCGTCGATGCGCTCCACTTCGAAGCTGATTCGGTCGGGCTGGGCAGACAGGAGCGCGGGGGTCTCGGTGACGCCCGCCGGCTACGTGCCGCGGCGCAGCCGAGCTGCGCGAGACTTCTTCCGGGCGCCGTTGTTGCGGTGGATCGCCCCTCGCTTGACTGCCTTGTCGATCGTCCTGACCAGCACGCGGTGCTCGGTCTCGGCGACATCGTCCTGACCGTCGGCGACGGCTGCCTCCAGGCGGCGGAAGTAGGTCTTGATCGTGGAGGTGTAGCGGCGGTTCTCCAGCCGCTCACGCTCTGCGCGCAGGATCCGCTTCTTCTGTGAATGGATGTTGGCCATGACAAAAAGCGCGCGGTGACCGCAGCGACGGCGCGTACTATAGCGCGCTCGTGACGCTTGAGAGCTCGGAGATCGGAGACGCGAACACCCCCGGGCCACCGCCTCCTGGGCCGCCGACCGATCCACCCTCACAGTCGCCGGGACGCCGTCGGCTCGCCGTGAGCAGCGCCATCTTCGCGCTGGCCACCGCGCTGTCGCGGATCGCCGGCCTCGGGCGCGAGGTCGTGCAGGCAAGTTTCTATGGCACGAGCGGCGCGATCTCGGCGTTCCAGATCGCGTCGCAGATCCCCAACCTGTTCTCCAATCTGTTCTCGCAGGCGGCCCTCGGGGCCGCGTTCGTGCCGATCTTCACCGAGCTGCTGCAGGCCGGGCGCAAGCGCGAGGCCTTCCGGCTCGCCTCCTCGTTGTTCTGGCTCATCCTGCTCTCGCTCGGCGCGCTGACGCTCGTCTACATGGGGATCGCGGGCATCGTGATGCCGCTGTTCACGGGGTCCGACATCCCGACCGCGCTGGCCACCGGTCTCTCTCGCGTCCTGTTCCCCGTCGTGCTGCTGCTGAGCCTCACCGGCCTGTTCGTCGCGATCCTGCAGTCCTACGACGAGTTCTCCATCCCCGCGCTTGCGCCGGCCGTCTGGAACATCGTGATCGTCGTCCTCATGGTGATCCTCCACGGGCGGTTCAAGAACCACGAGGACAGCGTTTACGCGTATGCGATCGCGTGGCTGGTCGCGACGATCGTGCAGTTCCTCATGATCGCGTGGGCGCTGCGGCGCGTCGAGTACACGTTGTCCTTTGCGCTGGACTGGCAGGACCCGCGGGTGCGACAGGTGCTGATCCTCTTCCTTCCCGTGACGATGACGGTCGGGATCATCAACCTGGACATCTTCATCAACGCCGGCTTCGGAGCGCTGGTCGGCAGCTACGCCCCTGCCGCCATCAACGACGCGTTCCGGCTCTACATGCTGCCCCAGGGGATCTTCAGCGTCG
>JBAQGP010000773.1:0-3540 GCA_049287845.1 Solirubrobacteraceae bacterium
GCGCCGGGGCAGCCGTCTGCCGGTGGGCCGGGTCGGCACCCCAGCGGACGTCGCCGCCGCCGTGCGCTACCTCGCCTCCGAGGAGGCGGCGTACATGACGGGCCAGATGCTGGTGCTCGACGGCGGAGGGGCCTCGCCGTTCCCCCTGCCCCGACCGGAGTCACGACCCGAGGAGACCGCGTGAAGCTGCGTGTGCTGATGGAACCGCGCCACGGCGCCACCTACGATCGGATCCTGGCGATGGCCCGCGCCGCCGAGGAGGCCGGGTTCGACGGCTTCTTCCGTGGCGACCATTACCTTGGGATCGACGCCGGCGACCCGGACTACCTGCCGACCGATTCGTGGACGACCCTTGCGGGGCTCGCCCGCGACACCTCCCAGATCAAGCTGGGGACGCTGATGACCGCCGGTACCTTTCGCAACCCGGCTGTGGTTGCGATCTCGGTGGCCACCGTGGACCAGATGAGCGGAGGGCGGGTGTGCCTGGGCATCGGCACCGGGTGGTACGAGCGCGAGCACCGGTCGTACGGCATCCCGTTCCCGTCCATGGGTGAGCGTTTCGACCGCATGGAGGAGGCGATCCAGGTCATCACCGGCCTGTGGACGACGCCGCCGGGCGAGACGTTCAGCTTTCAGGGGCGCTTCTGGCAGCTTGACCAGTGCGCCAACTTCCCAGAGCTCGTCCAGCGCCCGCGCCCCGACATCGTCATCGGCGGGACGGGTCCGCGCCGCACGCCGCTGGCCGCTGCCCGGTACGCCGACGAGTTCAACAGCGGCGGCGGCACCGGGACGGCCGAGCGGATCGAGCGCGTGCGGCGGGTGTGCGCGGAGATCGGTCGCGACCCCGACACACTGCGCATGTCGGTGACCACCCAGGTCATCTGCGGGACGACGAGGGCCGAGGCCGAGCGGCGGCTTGAGCGCCTGGGAGCCCCAGGCGCGCGGATGCTGGCCAACGGCGTGGTGGGAACCCCGTCCGAGGTTGTCGACGCGCTCGCGTCATTCGCCCGAGACGGGTGTGAGAGCGCTTACCTGCACATCTTCGACATCGATGATCTGGATCACCTGCGCCTCATCGGCGCCGAGGTGATCCCGCAGCTGAGGGAGGAATGATGGCGAGCATGACGACCCGCGCCGCGGTGCTGCACCAGCCCGGCACCGACTGGGAGATCACCGAGCTGGACCTGGACGAGCCCAAGGACTTCGAGGTGCTCATCCGCTACAAGGCGGCCGGGCTCTGCCATTCCGACGAGCACATCCGCGCCGAGGGCGGCAGTCACATCCGCATGCCGCTGGTGGGCGGTCACGAGGGAGCGGGCATCGTCGAGGCCGTCGGCCCCGGGGTCACGCGCGTCACGCCCGGCGACCACGTCGTGACCTCCTACATCCCCGCCTGCGGGCGATGCCGCTACTGCTCCACCGGCCACCAGAACCTGTGTGACCGCGGCCTCTATGCGGGGGTGGGGTGCCTCCAGGACGAGACGTTCCGCTTTCACCGCAACGGCGAGGACTACGGCGGCTTCTGCGCGCTGGGCACGTTCTCAGACCACACCGTCGTCTCGGAGTACTCGTGCGTGCGCATCGACGACGACATCCCCTTCGAGGTGGCCTGCCTGGTCGGCTGTGGCGTCACCACCGGCTGGTGCTCGGCGGTCCGCGCCGGCGAGACCCGGCCGGGGGAGACCGTGGTCATCATGGGCGTCGGCGGCGTGGGCATCAACGCGGTCCAGGGGGCTGCGTATGCCGGCGCCCGGGATGTGGTGGCGATCGATCCCAACCCGTTCAAGCTCGACACGGCCAGGCGCCTGGGGGCGACCCATGCCTTCCGCGAGGCCGAGGAGGCGCGCGAGGAGCTCATCGGACTCACCCGCGGGCAGATGGCCGACCTGTGCGTCGTCACCGTGGGCGTGCTGGAGCCCGAGATCACCGCCGAGGCGGTCAGCCTCATCGGCAAGGCCGGGCGGGTCATCCTCACCTCGGTGAGCCGCGCCGACGTCCACACCGTGAGTCTCACCGGCTCGCCGCTGGTGGGGTGGCACAAGCGCATCCAGGGGTCGCTGGCCGGCGGCGCCAATCCCATCTACGAGATGCCCAACCTGCTCAGCCTCTACCGCTCAGGGCACCTCAAGCTCGACGAGATCATCACCGCGCGCTACAGCCTCGAGGAGGTCAACGACGGCTACCGCGACCTGCTGGCGGGCAAGAACATCCGCGGCGTGATCCTGCACGAGAGCTGACCGGGCGGCGCCGCTGCGGGCGAAGGGCCCGCAGCGCGGGCCACGCAAGATAAGCCCGCATACGGTGCACCAGATGACACACCCCTTCGCGGGGCGGTCAACCAGTGGGGAGCAGCACCACGCGCGGGGTCCAGGTCCGTCCGCCGTCGGCGGTGCGGTAGGTGACGAAGTCGGTGCGCTGAGCGTGGCCGTCGACGCGCCCGCGGGTGACGACCGCGACCACGGTGGCGGTGGTCGGG
This sequence comes from Solirubrobacteraceae bacterium, assembly GCA_049287845.1. Taxonomy (GTDB): domain Bacteria; phylum Actinomycetota; class Thermoleophilia; order Solirubrobacterales; family Solirubrobacteraceae; genus Palsa-465. The sequence goes on from JBAQGP010000773.1 coordinate 2,477, forward strand.
CTCTGGACGGCCAGCACCTCGTCCCCGGCGCGGTTGACGGGCGGAGCGTTGCTCGGCGCGGGGGGCTCGGGCCGTCCGGCGTACCACACCTCAGTCCAGGTGCGGCCGCCGTCTGCGGTCCGGAGCACCTTGCCGGCCGGGGTCGTCGCCCAGGCGACCTGGGCCGAGGCGGGCTGCAGTTGGATGTTGCCGGGCCTCGATGGCAGCGTCGTCCAATGAACGCCGCCGTCGGTCGAGCGCCGGAACTCGGCCGGGCCTCGCATGGGCGAGCACATCGCCCACAACGATTGCGTGCCGCCGGCGTAGAGACGGCCGAAGGTGAGGTGCGGGCACGGCGTGGGCGTGCGCTGCCACGTGCGCCCACCGTCGCGGGTTGCGAACAGCCGCGTGTGAGTGATCGTGGCGACGTCGCCGACGGTGCCGTAGTCGTCGGTGAGCACATAGGCCTCGTCGTGCCCGGTGGCGACGACGCTGACGTTCGTGGTGTCCCCCAGCGGCGGCTGACCTGCGGTCGCGGCCAGATGATGGCCCGAGGCCGGGGCGCGGAGCACGACGTCGATGGGGGCATTGGGGGGGGAGCAGATGCGGGCGCATTGGCTACCGAGCATCCATACCTCGCCGCCGGCGATCGAGACGCCACCGGTACCCGAGGCGCTGGCGTCACTCGAGGCCACGTGCCACGTTCGCCCGCCGTCGTGGCTGGCGAAGAAGGTCAACAGGCCGCCGCCGCTATGGCCGGCGGAGCGCAGGCCCTGGGCCCAGCCGTCGGCGCCGGCGAAGGCGAACGTGTCGAGGCCGGCCGATGTGCGCGCGACCTGCCATGTCACGCCGCCGTCGGTGGTCTCAGCTCGCCAGTCGTAGGTCGCCGAGCCACGACCGTCGCCGCCCTTGTAGCAGGGCTGGCACTGGCTGAAATCGATCTGAGCCAGGTCGGATGACGACGATCCCGCGCCCGCGACGGACACCAGGCCGCGCATCCCGCCGCGCGGCATCAGGGAGCCGGGCGAGGGGATCGACGGCGCCGCCGGCGCGGTCCGGGTTGCGGGCGGCACATGCGCCGGGGC
>JBAQGP010000774.1:0-2189 GCA_049287845.1 Solirubrobacteraceae bacterium
GCGGCGAACCGGGCGTCAGCGCCGGGCGCGTAGCGAACGGCCGCGGTGGCGTTGGTCTCCAGGGCCGTCGGGCGCGCGGTGGCGATCGCCAGGGCGACCCCGTTGCGGCGTACGCCCTTGCGGATCCGCAGGTCCAGGATGGGGGAGTCATCGCGCGGATCACACCCGAACACCAGCACCGTGTGGGCGAACTCGATGTCGGGGACCGTGGCCTGGAGATCGGGTGCGGCCAGCGCGCGGGCGATGTCGGCGGGAATCGGAGACCCGCCCACGTGGTGTGCGCGAGAGTCGATGTCGGAGGTCTCGAGCGCCTCGCGACTGAGGCGCTGCAGCAGGAAGCCCTCCTCGTTGGAGGCCTGTCCGCCCACGAGGGTGCCGACGCGGCCCTTGTGGCGCGCCAGGCCCGCCGCGGCCTGCAGGGCCCGCTCCCAGGACACCTCGCGCAGCTCGCCGCCGTCGCGCACGAGGGGTCGGGTGATCCGCTCGTCGACGTGGATCGCCTGGTATGCGAAGCGGCCCTTGTCGCACAGCCAGCCGTCGTCGACGCCCTCGTGGTCACGGGAGAGCACCCGCATGACCCGATCGTCGCGGACGGTGAAGGTCACGTTGCACTGCGACGAGCACAGCGTGCAGATGCCGCCGGCGTTCTCGATGTCCCACGGGCGCGCGCGGAACCGGTAGGGCTGCGACGTCAGCGCTCCGACGGGGCACAGCTCGATGATGTTGCCGCTGTAGGGGGCGACGTACGGGTGGCCGTCATGCGTGCCCACGTAGGTGTGGGCGGCCCGCTCGGTGAAGATGAGCTGGTAGTCCTCGGCGATCTCCTGGGAGAAGCGCACGCACCGGTAGCAGAGGATGCAGCGTTCGCGGTCGATGGCCACCAGCGGCGACAGCGCCAGCGGCTTCTCGAAGTGGCGCTTGGGCTCGATGAAGCGACTGCGTCCCAGGCCCCAGCCGAAGGTGATGTCCTGCAGCGGGCACTCTCCGCCCCGGTCACAGACGGGGCAGTCCAGCGGGTGGTTGACGAGCAGGAACTCGACGATGGCGTTCTGGGCGTGGCGGACACGCTCGGTCTGGGTGTGGACGACCATCCCGTCCTTGACGGGCGTGGAGCAGCTCGTCTGCAGCTTCGGGATGCCCTCGACCTCGACCAGGCACATGCGGCACGCGCCGACGGGCGGGCCGAGCTTGGGCTCATAGCAGAAATAGGGGATCTCGATGTCGCCGTGCTTGGCGGCATCGACGAGCATGGAGCCCTCCACGGCCTGCACCTCGCGGCCGTCGATGGTCAGCTGGATGGTCTTGCGCTCTGGACGTGGCATGGAGGCGTGGGGTCAGTGGACGGGGAGGGGACCGGCGTGCTCGTCGGCCACCCCGAGCGCGACGACGTCTTCCAGTGCCGCTCCGTCGGCCCGCTCGCGCGCTGCCTCGATCTCGGCCTCGAGCTCCGGACGGAACTTCTGGACCATCGAGCCGATCGGCATCGCCATCGCATCGCCGAGCACGCACAGGCAGTTGCCGATGATCTGCTCCTGGACGGAGGCCATGATGTCGAGGTCCATCGGCGTGGCCACGCCGCTGTAGATCCGCTGGACCATCTTGTGGGTCCAGTTGGTCCCCTCGCGGCAGGGGACGCACTTGCCGCAGGACTCGTGGGCGTAGAACTTGGCCACCTTGAGCATGGTGTCCAGGACGCGGCGGCGCTCGTCGGCGATGATGATGGCGCCGGAGCCCAGCATCGTGCCGGCCTTGGCCATGCTGTCGAAGTCGTAGGGGATGTCGAGGTCGTCGCCGGTCAGCACCGGCGAGCTCGACCCGCCCGGGAACCAGAACTTGACCTGGTGGCCCTCCGGCGGGCCACCGGCGAGGCCGTAGATGATCTCCCGCGACGGGATGCCCAGCTCGATCTCGTAGTTGCCCGGGCGCTTGACGTCGCCTGAGATGGAGACGAGCTTGGTGCCGGTCGAGGTCTCGGTACCGAGCTTGGCGTACTCGCCCCCGCCCATCCGCAGGATGTGGGGGACGGTGGCCAGCGTCTCGACGTTGTTGATGAGCGTCGGGCCGGCGTAGAGGCCCTCGATCGCCGGAAACGGTGGCTTGAGGCGCGGGTTGCCGCGCTTGCCCTCCAGCGAGTCCAGCAAAGCGGTCTCCTCGCCGCAGATGTAGGCGCCGGCGCCGCGGTGCAGCAC
>JBAQGP010000775.1:0-2917 GCA_049287845.1 Solirubrobacteraceae bacterium
TGGCGTAGAGCATCTTGGCGCCGTGGCGGATGATCCCGGCCTGCTCGACCTTGGTCCCGACCATGAACCCGGGGACGTCCATCAGGTACACCAGCGGGATCCCGTAGGCGTTGCACAGGTTGATGAAGCGAGCGGCCTTGTCGGCGGAGTCGTTGTCCAGGATGCCGCCCAGCTGCTTGGGCTGGTTGGCCACGATCCCCGCCGGGCGGCCGCCGAAGCGGGCCAGGCAGGTGATGATCGTCTTGGCGAACTGGGGCTTGAGGTCGAAGTGCTCGCCGTCGTCGACGATGCGCCGGATGACCTCGTACATGTCATATGGCTTGCGGTTTGACTGCGGCAGCACGTCGAGCAGCTCATCGTCGCCGCGGTCCACCGGATCTGAACCCGGCCCGCGGGGCACGACCGGCGGGGCCTCCTCGCAGTTCTGCGGGAAGAAGCTCAGGTAGCGCTTGATCTGGGCGATGCAATCGGGATCGTCGGCTACCTCCAGATCGCCCACGCCCGACTTGCGGCAGTGCACGCGCGAGCCGCCGAGCTCCTCCTGGGTGACGTCCTCCCCCACCGCGGCGCGCACGAGGTGGGGTCCGGCCAGCGCCATGCTTCCCCGTCCCCTGACCATGGGTACGAAGTCCGCCAGGGCCGGGATGTAGGCGGTGCCCGCCGCGCACGGTCCCATCAGCGCCGCCACCTGCGGGATCACCCCGCTCATGACGACCTCCTCGCGGAACAGGTGGCCCGAGCCGGCGAACAACGACCCGACGGCCTCCTGGACCCGCGCGCCGGCCGAATCCAGCAGCCACACGAGCGGGATCCGCTTGCTCAGCGCCAGCTCGCGCAGCCGGGTGACCTTCAGCTCCCCGGTCATGCCCATCGACCCCGCCATGACGGTGAAGTCGTAGGCGGCGACGGCGGTGAGGCGGCCGTTGACCTTGCCATAGCCGGTGATGACGCCGTCGGCCGGGGCCTCGCGGCCGTCCATCGCGCGCTGGGAGAAGTGTGGGCGGCCGTGGATGCCCAGCTCCACGAACGTCCCTTCGTCGATGAGCAGCGCCAGCCGCTCGCGCGCGGTCAGCTTGTCCTGCGCGTGCTGGGCCGCGACCTTCAGCTCACCACCGCCCAGCATGATCTGCTCTCGCCGCGCACGCAGATCCTCGGCGAGTGGGCGCAGCAGGCTGGTGGTGGGGACGTCGGTGGCCACGGACGCGATCGACTCGGGCATCGGCCCAAGGCAGAAAGTGAGACGTACTACTTATCACTTTGCCAGGCGGCCCGCTGCGCGGTCAAGGGTGGCGCGGGCCATCCACGCCCATCGCGGCTGATTACGGCGAGTGTCAATGGGTAGCGGCCGCCCGTGCCTCAGAGGTCGGTTTGCGGGACCGATGCCACGATCAGGGTCCTGAGCGCGCTCGCGTCCGCCCTCGTCCTGGCCGCCCTGACCTGCTCGGCGGCCGGGGCCGCCGTCCCCGCGTGGACGACCTATGACCACGACGGTGCCCGGTCAGCGACCGACCCCGACAGCGGCGCCCCCGTGGCCCCGACCGCGGCATGGGGGCCGGTTGGGCTCGACGGAGACGCGTACGCCCAGCCTCTGGTGGCGGGGTCCCTGGTCTACGTCGCCACCGAGCACGACACCGTCTCCGCCCTGAACGCCGCCACTGGCGCAGTGGTGTGGCAGCGCTCACTGGGCACGCCCGTGCCCTCGGGCGACCTGCCCTGTGGCGACATCACGCCGACGGTGGGGATCACCAGCACGCCGGCCATCGACACCTCAACGGGCCGCATCTACGTCGTCGCCGACGTGCTCAGCGGTGGCACCGTCAACCACGAGCTGTTCGCGCTCGACGACGCCACCGGCGCGCCGGTCGCCGGCTTCCCCGTTGCGGTGGATCCGCCCGGATCAGACCACACCGCGTTGCTGCAGCGCGGGTCGCTGGCCCTCGACGGCGGTCGCGTGATCATCCCCTATGGCGGCAACTCCGGCGACTGCGGCACCTATCACGGCTGGCTGGTGTCAGCGGCCGAGGACGGCAGCGGCGCCCCCACGACGTTCGAGGTCAACGCGGCCGCCGGCGAGCACGGCGGAGCCATCTGGGGGTCGGGGGACGCCCCGGCGCTGGACGCCGCCGGACACGTGTTCGTCGAGACGGGGAACGGGTTCAGCTCCTCGACGACGCCCGACCTCCAGGAGTCCGTCGTCGAGCTCGATGCCACGCTCGACGTCCGGGACCACTGGACCGCCGGCAACTGGCAGACGCTCGACGCCAACGACACCGACCTTGGGTCGATGGAGCCGTTGCAGCTTCCGGGCGGCATGCTCTTCGTCAACGGCAAGGACGGCGTCGGGCGGCTCATCTCGGCCACGGCACTGGGCGCCACCGGGCAGGTGTTCAGCGCCGCGGTCTGCAGCTCAGGTGGTGCGTTCGGTGCGTCGCTGGATCACGCCGGGATCATCTACGTGCCCTGCAGCGGGGGCCTGACCGCCGTGTCGCTGGCCGGCAACTCTCAGAGCTTCACCGCGGCGCCTGGCTTCAGCGCGCCGGCGGGCGCCTCGGGACCACCGATCTTCGCCGGCGGTCTCGTGTGGTCGACGGGCTGGCGCGCCACCCACGTCCTCTACGGCCTGGACCCGGGCACCGGGGGGGTCCGCTTCCAGGAGAACATGGGCGGCTTCGATCACTTCGCCACTCCCAGCGCCGGGGGCGGCCGGCTGTTCGTGGCCGCCGGCTCTGAGGTGAGCGCGCTCACGATCTCCGCGTTCCCCCCGGCCACCACCACCGCGCTGCAGTCGTCGGCCAACCCCGCCGGCGCAGGCAAGGCGATCACGCTCACCGCCACCGTCTCGCCGGCGCCCGACGCCGGGACCATCTCCTTCGCCTCCGGTGGTGGCGTCCTGCCCGGCTGCGGCGCGGTGACGGTG
>JBAQGP010000776.1:0-3696 GCA_049287845.1 Solirubrobacteraceae bacterium
ATATTGCCTTACGGCCTCGCCGTGCACGCTTGGGGCGCAAGCGCGGTGCGGAGATCAAGGCCGCTTACCTTTCCACGCAGCCGCTGCGCCTGGCACTGCTCGGACTGACCCTGCTCGCGGCCGTGCCGGCCTTCGGCGCATCGCGAGCCCGGGCCGCCGGCTACGTCGCGCACGAGGTCATCGTGGGCTACCGGCCCGGCGCCATCGAGACTCCGGCGCTGGCTCGGTTCGGGGTGCGTTCGAGTACCCCTGCGCCCACGCCCGGCAGCCGCCTCCTCCACCTGCGCCCGGGTGAGAGCGTCTCAGCGGCGATCGCGAGGCTGCGGCGCCAGCGCGGCGTCGCCTATGCGGTTCCCAACTACATCGCGCATGTGGCCGGAGGCATGTCCGGCGGCTCGTCGCCGAAAGGATCCAGCCAGGCGGCCGAGGCCGACGTGGCCGGGGAGTTCTATCCCGATGACGGTGGGCGCTCCGACCGCCCGCGCGGTTGGGAGCGGATGCAGTGGAACATGCTCCCCGGCTCCGGCGTCAACGCGCCCGAGGCGTGGGCCAACCTGCTGGGCGACCGCCGCGCCGGCGGCAAGGGCGTGGTCGTCGCCGTCCTGGACACCGGGGTCGCCTACCGCGACTGGAAGCAGTTTCACCGCTCCCCCGACTTCGGTCGCACCCATTTCGTCTCGCCGTACGACTTCGTGTCCCACAACAGGTATCCGCTGGACCGCAACGGTCACGGCACGTTCGTCGCCGGGATCCTCGCCGAGTCGACCAACAACGGGATCGGGCTCACCGGCCTGGCCTATGGCGCGTCGATCATGCCCATCCGCGTGCTGGACTCCAGCGGCGAAGGCGACGAGGCCACGATCGCGCAGGGCATACGCTACGCGGTCAACCACGGCGCGCAGGTCATCAACCTCAGCCTCGAGTTCCTCCCCAGCCAGGTCAACGCCGGCTCTGAGATCCCCCAGATCGTCAACGCCATCGGCTACGCGCGCCGGCGCGGGGTGACCGTCGTCGGCGCTGCCGGCAACGACGAGACCGATCAGGTCGCCTACCCGGCTCGCGCCCCCGGCGTCATCTCGGTCGGGGCCACCACCCGCGACCGTTGCCTGGCCGACTACTCCAACGGCGGCAGCGGCCTGGACCTCGTGGCCCCTGGCGGGGGCAACGACGCCATCATGCCCAACGAGCCCGACTGCCACCCCGAGCGCAGCCTGCCGTCCATCTATCAGCTCACGCTGACCTCGCCCCCGCACTGGGGCCAGTTCGGGTATCCCAGCTACTACATCGGGACTTCGATGTCCTCGCCCGAGGTCGCCGGGGCGGCGGCGCTGGTGATCGCCAGCCGGGTGATCGGGCCGCACCCCACGCCGGATCAGATCCTCCACCGGCTGGAGCAGACGGCCACGACGCTCCCCGCCGGCGCAACCAAGCCCAACTCCGACTACGGCTACGGACTGCTCGACGCCGGCGCGGCAACGAGCCCGGGGCTCCCCGCGCCCCCCACGACACCACCGCCCGCGACGACCACACCCACCACGCCCACGCCCACCACCCCCTGAGCCCGCCGGGCACTGGCTGACGCCCGGCCGGCGTTCCCGCACAATGCCGTCGCACGCCAATGGCGGCCAGGGAGGAGATGCCCCGAGCGCTTCTAGCCGGTGCGCACGATCAGCACCGAGCACGGCGCGTGGTGTGACACCTTGTTGGGCACCGAGCCCAGCAGGAAGCGTGTCGCGCCGGTCATCCCCTTGTTGCCGACCACGATCAGGTCGGAGCCCTGCTCCTCGGCGACGTCGAGGATGGCGTCGGCGGCGTCGCCGACCCGGGCGAAGGTCTCGACCTGCGACACGCCCGCGGCCTCCGCGGCGCGCCGCGACGACTCCAGCAGCGCCAGCACCTCCTCGCGCATGTTGACCTGCACGTCTGAGGGGACGTGCACGCGCTCGATGCGCAGGTGCCGCTCGGGCACCGGCTCATAGGCCGACACGAGCTGCAGGCGAGCGCCGAGCGCGCAGGCCAGCTGGACCGCCCGGGCCACGGCCACCCCCGCCGTGTCGGATCCATCTGTGCCGACGAGGATCGACTCGAACACGCGGCGTCAGACCAGACGCGTGATCGCGATGACGATCCCGGCCAGGACGAAGATGACGATGAGCGCCTGGGTCCATACGACTATCCGCGGCATCTGCATACAGCACCAAAGCTATCGTCTCGACCATGCCGGAGCCGGTCAGTCCCGCTCTGAAGGCCGTCAGCGACGCGGTGCTGGCGGTAGCGTCGCGCCTGTCGGTCGACGAGGTCCTCCAGCAGCTGGTGGATTGCGCGCGCGAGCTGGTGGAGGCGCGCTACGCCGCGCTGGGCATCCCCGACGGCTCCGGTGGCTTCCGGCGCTTTCTCGTCGCCGGCATGAGCGATGAGCTCATCGCGGCGATGGGACCGCTGCCCCGGACGCACGGGATGCTGGGGGCGATGCTCGAGACCGAAGGCGCCTACCTGACGCACGACATCCACACGGACGCGCGGTTTCGGGGCTGGTGGCCGCGGGCGCATCCGGACATGCGGTCCTTCCTGGGCGTGCCGATCGTTGCCCCGGAGGGGGTGATCGGCGCCTTCTACCTCACCGAGAAGGAGACGGCGCCGGCCTTCGATGCCCACGATCGAGAGCTGATCGAGCTGCTGGCCTCCCATGCCGCCATCGCCATCACCAACGCACGCCTGTACGACCGCAGCCGGGAGCTCTCCATCCTCTCCGAGCGCAACCGGCTCGCCCTGGAGCTGCATGACGTGGTCAGCCAGAAGCTGTTCAGCCTCAACCTCGCCGCCGAGTCCGCGGCCACGCTGCTCGACCGCGGTCCCGACGAGGCGCGCCCCCAGCTCGAGCGCGTCCGCGACCTGGCGCGTGAGGCGCTGGCCGAACTGCGCTCGCTCATCTTCGGGCTGCGGCCGGCGCAGCTGGAGCGCGACGGCCTGGAGGGCGTGTTGCGCAAGGAGGCCACGATGCTCCAGCGCGTCCATGGGGTGAAGGTGCGCGTCGACGCCGAGGGGGTGCCGCCCGGCGTCGAGCCAGGCTGCGCCGGCGAGATCCTGCGCATCGTGGAGGAGGCGCTGCACAACGCGGTCCGCCACGCCGCCGCGCAGACGGTGACCGTTCACCTCCATGGCGGCGATCACACCCTCCGCGTCGAGGTCACCGACGACGGGATCGGGTTTGACCCCACTGACCCCGATCTGCGCTCACACCACCTCGGCCTCACCTCGATGGAGGAGCGGGCCCACGAGCTCGGCGGGACGCTCACCCTGTCGGCGCGCCCCGGCAGCGGAACGGTCGTCAGCCTGGAGGTGCCGGTCGATGGCGCCTGATCCGATCCGTGTCCTGGTCGTCGACGACCACGCGGTGGTGCGCGAGGGCCTGCGCACCTTCCTCGAGCTCCAGGAGGGCATCGAGGTCGTCGGCGAGGCCGCCGATGGCGAGCAGGCCGTGGCGCGTGCCGCCGAACTGACGCCCGATGTCATCCTCATGGACCTCGTCATGCCCCACGTGGACGGGATCGGGGCCATGCGCGAGCTGCGCCGGCGCTCGTCGCCCAGCCGCGTGATCGTGCTCACCAGCTTCCTCGACGACGAGCGCCTCATGCCCGCGCTCCAGGCGGGGGCCGCCGGCTATCTGCTCAAGGACGTCGAGCCCGCCGAGCTGGC
>JBAQGP010000777.1:0-2559 GCA_049287845.1 Solirubrobacteraceae bacterium
CCGGCCGCGGCGCCCGCCAGGCGGCGGAGCCCACCCCCCGGACCGATGATGTCGATCGCGCACAGGTCGACCACGCGCGGGACGAGAAGATCGACGACCGCCCGGGCGATCCGCTCCGCGGGCTGGCCTCCGTGGGCGATCTCGGCCACATCGGCGAGCACGCGCATACGCCCGGCGTCCCGCTCGGCCTTGCCGCGGTAGCGGGCCATCGCCACGGCGAACAGCGAGCCCACCGCGACGACGCCCAGGGGGATCCAGTAGCGCGAGGTCGCCGGGCTCGGGCCCCAGATGAACGCCACCGCCGCGGCCAGCACGGAGAGCGCGCCGATGCGCTGCGTCGTCGCCGACGAGACGGTGAGCCCGCACAGCAGCGGCGCCGCGATCATCAGACTGGTCAGCGCCACCCGGTCGGCGGCGATGAGGATGTCGACCAACACGACCGCCGCGATGATCAAGAGAGCCGCGATCACCGGACCTCGTCCGCGCAGAACCGGCAGCGAGGGGGCGCGCGCCATCGCCCGCATTCTGCCCCAACCGCGCCGCTCAAGCTCTGCCGCGCGAGCGCCGATGACTCGGTGGGGGCCCGAACGGACGGGCCCCGCTGCCTCCGCAACCAACGACTTTTGAAGGACCCCTGACATGCATCTCATCACCTCATCCCTGCGCAACCAGCTGTTCGCCGCCTTTGCCGCCGTCATCGTCGTGTTCGGCATCGGCGTCGTGGTCTCGATCAACAGCCTGTCCGGAGTCTCCTCGACGCTGCGGGCTGGTACCCAGCGCGTCGACATGGCCGACACGCTCAGCAGGGACACGTACAACATGCAGGGGTCCGAGCTCATGAACACGCTGAACAACGGCGCGACGGCCAGCGACCAGGCCCGCGACGTCCAGGCCTTCGCCGATCAGCTCACCGCCCTCAAACCGCACATGACAACGACCGCCGACCGCCGCGACTACGCGATCATCGACAAGGCGTTCGTCGATTGGAAGGCCCTCAACACCCGCGTCATCGCGCTCGCCAAGGCTCGCAACCACGCCAAGACCACCGCGCTCGCCACCGGCGCCGCCAACGGCGCCACGGACACGCTCTCCACCGCCGCCAAGGACTTGGCCAGCCTGGTCTCCAAGGAGGGCGCCAAGCAGGCATCCTCCAGCCAGTCTTCCGCCAACGTGATCATCGAAGTGCTCGGCCTCATCGGCGTCCTGCTCGCGATCGGGATCGTGATGCTGGTGTCGCGCCGCATCGTGGGCGGCGTCCGCCAGATGCTCAACGCCGCCAAGGCGCTGGCCGAGGGCGATGTCGATCAGCACGTCGACGTCAAGGGGCGTGACGAGATCGCCGAGATGGGCCGTGCCTTCGGTGACGTCATCGATTACCTGCGCGAGACCGCTGAGGCCGCCGGGGAGCTGGGCTCGGGCAACTTCGCCGTCGAGATCGCCCCGCGGTCCGAGCGCGACGCCCTGCGTAACGCCTTCGTCGAGATGCGCGATCGCGTCGCCTCCGTGGTGCGCGCCATCTCCGGCACGTCGAACACACTGAACAACTCCAGCCTCCAGATGGCCTCCACCACCGACGAGGTGGGCCGCGCCATCGGCGAGATCGCCGAGTCCGTCAGCCAGGTCGCCAGTGGCGCCGAGGAGCAGGTCCGCGCCGTCGACCAGATGCGCGCCATGAGCGAGGAGGTCGCCGTGGCCAGCCGTGCGTCGGCCGAGACCGCCGCGGAGACCGCTCAGGTGGCCGCCGAGGCTCGCGCCTCCGCCGAGGCCGGCGAGCAGGCCGTCGCCAAGGTCGACGACGCCATGCGCGGCGTCCAGAGCTCCTCGGCCGACGTCAGCGCCGCCATCCGCGAGCTGGGCGACAAGTCCAGCCGGATCGGCGGGATCGTCGACACCATCACCGCCATCTCCGAGCAGACCAACCTCCTGGCTCTCAACGCCGCCATCGAGGCCGCTCGCGCCGGCGAGCAGGGCAGGGGCTTCGCCGTCGTCGCCGAGGAGGTCCGCAAGCTCGCCGAGGAGTCCCAGCAGGCCGCCGCCTCGATCGCCGACCTCGTCTCGGAGATCCGCTCCGAGACCGAGCGCGCCGTGACGGTCGTCGAGCACGGCGTCCGCCAGACCGACGAGGGCGCCCAGACCGTCATCGCCGCCCGCGAGGCCTTCCAGCAGATCCGCGACAACGTCGAGTCCATGACCGAGCGTATCGAGCAGATCGCCGCCTCCTCGACCCAGATCGTCGACAGCGCCACCCGGATGGCCGAGAACGTCAGCTCCGTCGCCAACGTCGCCGAGGAGTCCTCGGCCTCCACCGAGGAGGTCTCGGCGGCCACCGAGCAGACCAGCGCCTCCACGCAGCAGATCGCCTCCTCAGCGCAGGAGCTGTCGGCCACCGCCGATGAGCTGCAGCGTCTCGTCTCGCAGTTCACCCTTTCCTAGAACCGTGGGGGCACACTCGCGGCAGCGCCCGCCCTCTCTGGCGGGCGCTGCCCGTTTGACGATTCGAACCCCTTAGAGTGCGTTCACGCGCCGCAGCGCCCGCAGCCCGCGTCCGCGCCTTCTGCG
>JBAQGP010000778.1:0-14406 GCA_049287845.1 Solirubrobacteraceae bacterium
CCAAGACGGGGCGGCGGGTCGAATGGGCGAGGCCTCCGGCACCCCCTCGCGGCGGCGCCCCACCGGTACGGCCGATCTGCCAGCGGACGCAGCCGTCGCGCGCGTCCGGTCGTCGCGGCACCTGCGACACCGACCCAGCACACGCGCGCACCTACCCGCCCCGTCGCAGCCTGGCCGGCGCCGAGGGCCGGCCGTGGCCCTTCTGGTCGCTGGGATCGCCAGCCTCGTCCTCGCGCTCAATTCCGGCGGCGACAACATCCGAGGCGGGCTTGACGCGTCGACGTCGAAGCCGGTGCTGACCGGTCGGACCACGAATCCCTTCAACGCGACGGCGACGTTTGGCGCGCTGGGCCGCGCCGCCGGGGGAGTGGTCCGCGCGCGCCAGCCCCAGCCGATGCGCCGGCGAGCCCACCACCCCCGGAGAATCCCGGCGCCCACACACCACCGCGGTCACACCTCCATCGCGCACGCCCGGACCATCGCCACGGCGTCTGGGTCGCCTGCAGCCACTACGCAGTCGCAGAGCTCGACGCCATCGCGCCGACCAGCGAGCACCACAGCGAGCGAGAGCTCGGCTGCCTCTTCGCAATCCTCACCAACCAGCACCAGCCAGCCCGCAGGCCCCACCAACTCAGGCCCCCTCGGCGGAATCGGATCGTGCGTCAGCGGCTGCGGCTGACCAAGAAAGGATCGACTGCTCTTGCTTCGCCCACTGCGTCACCTCAGGCACAACGTCATCGCCTACCTGGCCCTGTTCCTGGCTGTCGGCGCGGGCGGCGGCTACGCCATCGCCGCCACCGGCGGCGGCAAGACGATCACCGCCTGCGCCAACAAACGCACCGGCGCGCTCTTCCTCCACACTCGCGGGCGCTGCAAGCGAGGGTTCAAAAAGGTCACCTGGAACCAGCAGGGACGACAAGGCACGCAGGGGCGCCCAGGCACCCAGGGCCCCGCAGGCGCACCGGCAGTCAGCGTCTGGGGGATCGTTGCTGACTCTGGTGGCCTGGCGGCGGGCCAAGGGCTCGCGGTCCAGCACGTCTCGGCGGGCACCTATCAGGTGACGGTGACGGCACCGGCGTGCGCGCCGCGAGCGAACGCTCCTACGGTGACCGTCTCTGACGGAAACCCTCCCGCTGGTCAATCCGCCGGTGCCTTTCCAGTGGCGTGGATTACTGGGGGTGGTAATGCGACGTTTACGGTGGTGACCGGCGTGGTCACCGGGGGCTCGTTCACGGCCACCGACCACACCTTCGACGTGCACGACACGTGCTGACGCGACGGTCGGGCAGGAGAAATGGCGCTGCACAAGGTCATTACATGCATCGCACTAGGGCTTACCCTGGCGGTCGTCGCCGCGTTCGCGGGAGCCGGGTCGGCGCTGGCGGGGACGTTCACGGTCAACGCCGATCCAGCGGCGGGGACGGGTTGTGACCTGTTCAGTCCCAACGGGGGCCTGAGCCAGTTCGAGTATGGGTGTGACAACCCGTCCTACGGCGAGAACGTCCAGGTCGGCTACTTCGGGGCCGGGCTACCGGGCGGCTCCCGGATCGGATATCAACTGACCGCACCCCCGGGGATCAGCATCTACGCCGCCCAAGTCTCGCTGGCTGGCGCGAACAACATCAACGATGGCGGCGGCTGGGGCGGAGGCGGCTACTGGTCAGGCGGCGGGAACCCATGGCACGCGGGCGCGACCTCGGTGACCGACGGGCCGTTCAACAGCCCCTATTGGGGCTTTCAGATGATCTGCGGCTCATCGAGCTGCAACCAGGCCGGTGGCATCGCCGTCAACGACGTCCAACTCGTCGCGGTCGAAAACCAGGGGCCAGGGTTGACCGCGGTGGGGTCGAACAACCTCTGGTACCAGACGGGCCATTACGTGTGGAATGCCCCCGGTGACCCTTGGCCGATCACCCTGCAGGCGACTGACCCCTCCGGCGTGTGCAGCATGTCAGCACAGGTGGTTGGGCACACCGTATTGGGCCCCGCAGCAACTCCCGACGTTGCGGAATGGCACCAGTGCCCCGACCAGACGTGGACGCCCGCAGCTGGGGCGAGCGTGAACACCCGCGAGTACGTTCCTGGCGCGGGCACGTTACCTCTGCTGTTGGACGCCACCAACGCTGCCGGCGTCAGGAGCGACGCCTCCGAGAAGCTTGAGGTGGACAACGAACCAGTTCAGCTGAACCTGTCGGGACCAACCACGGCGTCCACGACGGCAGGAGCCCAGGACGTGACCGCAACTGCCAGCGCCGGCCCGAGCGGCGTGGCGATCGCGTGCTCGGTCGACGGCGGCCCCGAGCAGTGGCAGAACAGCGATAGCCAGCAGGTCCCGGTGGTTGGCGCGGGGCAGCATGTCGTCTCCTGCCGCGCCCATAACAGCGCAGTCGACCCCGAGGGCCAGTACGCCTACTCGGCCACGCAGTCCTGGGGGCTGGACATCGGGCAACCGACGGTCAGCGCGATCGGATTTTCCAAGATCGTCAACCAGCTGCGCTGCGGCCGTGTGCGCCAGCGCGTCAAGGTTCCGGCCCATGTGATCACCGTCCGACGCCACCACAAGCTCGTTCGCGTCCGCGTGCGCGCGCACACCAAGGTGGAGCGCGTCGAGCGCTGTCACCCGCGGATCGTGTGGCGGCGCCGGAAGGTATGGGTGAAGGTCCGCCGTCACGGCAAGCTGGTCTCGGTGCGGCGCACCAAGCGCGTTCGCGTCACGCTGTTGCCGCGCACCGTGACGAAAACCACGAAGCGTGTCGGCTACGGCCGCGCAACCACCGTCAGCGGGTGGGTGGGCACGAGCGACGGCACCGCCGTCGGCGGAGCTCCGGTCGAGATCCTCGCCGCCGCCGACAACGGACGCGGGCGGTTCACCCCGGTCGCCACCGCGACGACCGCGGCCAACGGGTCCTGGACAACACGACTCGGCCCCGGGCCCTCCCGGCTGGTTGAGGCCGCCTACGGCGGATCACCCACGCTGCTGCCCGCGACCTCGACCACCGTCCAGACGGTCGTCCCGGCCAGGATCAAGATCAACATCACACCCAGAATCGTGCCGTGGGGATCCAAGATCCGCATCACCGGACGCCTGCTCGGCGGATACGTGCCGGCCAAGTCCAACCTGCTGCGGCTCAACGTCGGGATCGGGCGGATCGGACAGCTCGAGGGTCTGCCCAGGATCGGACGCAACGGCCAGTTCGTGATCGTGTGGAAGTTCGACGCGGGCCACGGCGTGCTGCACCCGTGGTTCAGCGTGGGCACGCTCGCCGAGTCGGTGTTCCCCTACGCACCCGCGACCAGTCAGCGGCTCGTGGTCACGCTCGGAGAGCGCACCCCAGTGGCCCGCCATCACCACCGCCCATCCCGCCACCACAAGCGCCAGAAGCGGCGGCGTCGCTGATGATCGCTCGCCACCGCGGCGACACGCGCCTGCACAGCCGGTGGCGCCCCGCGTCCCCCACGGCGATCCGCTTTCCCTCAGCGCCCCCAGAACATGAGCAGCCGCCCCTTAAGCACGAGGCCGATGATCCTGGCCTGAGGCGGCGGCGGCCGTCCCGCGTCCTGATCGTTGTTGCGACCGTACTCGCAGTCGCGGTGATCGCCGGTCAGCAACACGGCGGCCACGCTCCCCCAGCGCGGCTGCCGACCACGCCCCAGCAATGGGTCGACCAGTGGACAGCAGCGTCGGCCAAGAATCCCGAAAAGGTCTGCGACCAGTTGTTCGCGCCGGCGCTAGCCACGGCGTTCAGACCAGACACGGGACGCACGTGCGTCGCCTACTACACCAACGTCACCAGCAGCTCCTTCCGGGTGCGTCACATCCTCCGAGACGGCTCCGCGGCCGCGATCGAAGCCCACCAAGTCGGCGCCCGGCGCACCTGGGGCTACTTCACCATGCTGCTCAGCCGCATCCACGCCGGCTGGCAGGCCGTCGACATCGTGCCCGGCGGCCCAGTCCGCCCACGGTGAGCCAGCACCGGACCGGCCGGCCGCCTGACCCTCCGAGCTGAAACACCGGCCCTTGACGGCATCCAGGGGGATCTAGCTGGAGCAGATTAGACTCAGTTCGTATGGGTGCGAGCTGGGATGACGAATACCTCACCGTCCAGGAGATCGCCGAGCACCTGAAACTCAACCAGCAGACGGTGCGCAACTGGATCGATCAGGGATCACTCCCCGCAGTGCGCATCGGCCGTCGCGTCCGCGTCCGGCGCGCGGACCTTGACCGCATCCTCGCGCAGGGCACGACCGTCACCGTTGCGCAGTCGACGCCGGCCGCGTCGGTCGACGCTCGCGACGAGCTCGCCCAAGCCCTCGAACGAGCCCAGCGACTGCTCGGCCGTCGCAGCGCCGCCCGACGCGCCGAGCTTGCCGCGGGCTTGCAAGAGCTCAGCGACGCGGTCGCCGCCGTGGTCACACCGCCGCCCGGCTCGGCCCCCCTCGCCGGCCACCAGGACGGCTGACGAACTCGACGTCGCACCGCCTCAGTGCGTCGTGTGCCGCCGTATCGGGAGGAGCCGAAGCAGGACCGCGCGGACGGCTCGACGCGGTGGCCGTGCAGACCCTCGGATGGTCGGGCCAGCGCGCGGGGCGTCCCCTCCCAGGATTGTGGCGCCCTGGCGGGCGCCGAGGGGTCGGGTAACGGCCCCGCGCCCGCCGGGCCACGACCCCAGGAGGTGCGTGATGACCCGCCAGCGCAATCAGATCAGCGAGCAGGAGCGCGAGCGGCGTCGCGCCGAACAGCGCGAGCTCGTCGCCGCATCAGTCGAGCAGCTGCGCTCAAGCAAGGGATGGCACGCGTGGCTGAACGCGCGCCGCACGTTTCACAGCTACAGCGTCGGCAACCTCCTGTTGATCCTCAGCCAGCACGAGACCGCCGCCCGGGTGGCCGGCTTTCACGCATGGCTGCGACTCGGCTACTGCGTCTGCCGCGGCGAACACGGCATCCGGATCTGGGCGCCCTGCCCACCATCGCGGCGACAGCTGGAGGAGTGGCATACCGCCGGCGCAGACCCCCACAACAAGCCCCGGACCGGGTGGCGGCCCGCGACGGTGTTCGCCCAAGATCAGGTCGCGCCGCTGCCGCCACCGGCCCAGCCAGCACCGCTCACGCCACCCGTCCAGAAGCTCGTAGGCGACAGCCACCAGGACCTGATCGCGCCGCTCGCGCAACTGGGCGCGGAAATCGGCTACACCGTCTCGTTCACGCAGGTCGACCACGGGGACGGTTACTGCGACCCCGCGCGCCGGCGGATCGCCATCGCAACGCGACTCGAACCCAACGGGCAGCTCGCCACCCTGATCCCTGGCGGAGGTGGCGTATTCGAACCTTCGGAATGCTTGCGGACGACGGCGCGGTGGGCCGGGCTCTCGCTTGGTCATCTGTCTGTGTTGCGGGTTGGACAGGGGTTTAGCGACCGTCGTCGCGGAGCCTCGCGCGTAGCGTGAGGCGGAGTGGCGATGGTCGCTGCGCGGTCTTCCGGAGGGGTCTGGTATCTGTCGCGGCGGACCGGCGCGGTCAGGTGGTTGGTGTGCTGGCGTGGTGGGCGTAGCGGGCCCAGTCGCCCGCGGCTTCGCGTCGCCAGTGGTTGGTGGTGTCGTTGTGGTAGCCGAGGAGCTCGGCGAGGATCGGGGCGGGGACGCTGATCGCGAGTGCGAGGAGCGCGCCGGGCCGCGCGGTGCGTGGGTTGATGCCGAGTTGGCGTAGTCGGCGGCGGACCCGTTCGGATCCGATGTGCATTCCGGGCTTGGCGCCGGGGAACAGCCACGGGCCGTTGGTCTGCTCGCGTTGGTGGCGCAGCAGTGTGGCGAGCGATTCGGGGACGGCGATCGGGTCTTCACCGAGCCAGAGGTGGACGTTTTCGTGTTGATCGATCTGGATGTCGGTGGTGCGGAGTCGCACCACGCGGGTGATGAGTTGGCCGTAGAGCAGCAGGAGGGTGCCGGCGATCCGGATCGACGCCTCGACTTGTTCGTCGTGGAGAAGCAACCGGGCCTGTCGCAGCCGGATGGTGTGATCGATCGGCGTGTTGGTCGTGCGCGGCGCCGGGCGCGGAACATGCATTGCCGGGATGAGCCCGCTCGTGTGCGCCCAGGTCAGGAACGCGCGGGTGGGCAGCGCGCGACTCGGCGGCCCATTCAGCCAGTCGTCGACGTGGGCTTGCTTGGCCTGCTCGAGCGTGAGCTGGTTGTCATGGAGCCAGCGGGTGAAGCTGATCGCGGCGCGCAGGTTGGCGTAGTAGCCGCGGCTGCTGCTGGGCCGCGCTCTTCCTGTTCTCAGCTTCCGGGCGTAGTCGGACCCGATCTTCCAGCGTGCGTAGGCGGCGACGTGTGTCCGGTCGGGATGATCACCGAGCTGCTCAAGCGCACGTTGTGCCCAGCGTTCGTAACGCGCGAGGAGTTCCTCGCGCGGCGGGAGCACGTCGTGAGCGACGAGCCAGGACCGCAGGTAGGCGGTCGCCTGACCGACGTCGTGCTGGTCGAGAGCCTCGTGGGAGATCGGAATCTCCCCTCGGAGCATCGCGTGAAACGTTGGGGCGACCGGGCTTCGTTTGAGCCATTCGATCGCCGACCGCGGCTTGCGATGGCGCTCGAGCTGGCCGAGGACCGGCGCGAGAGTGGCCACAGCGTCACGATCACCGCCAGCGCGTAGCTCGTCCAGCAGCCCGGCGAGCTCGCAGCGTGGGCAGTGTCGTCCTCGCCAACCCTGTCTGGGCTGCTGGCATCCCGGGCAGCACGCCAGCACGGGTGTTCCGGCGCACCTGGAGCAGACCGGCTCGCCGTCGACCCATGCCGCCGGCTCGCGCGAGAACCGGCAGACGCGGCAGCGCGGTCGCCCGCGAGCTGCGGCCCGTTCGCAGCCCACGCACACTGCTCCGCGGGTGGTGATCGCCGCGATGCGTTTGCGTTGCGCGCAGTGCGAGCAGCGCGGGGTCGGGTCTGGCGCGCATCGCCGGCAGACCGACGGTCCCTGGTAGTTGCTGTAGCAGCGACGCAAGTCGCCGCAGATTCCGCAGATCGCGGGCTGGTTGCGCACGCACTTGTGGCACAGCTCCGGCTGGCCGTCGCGGCCGCGAACAGAGATCCGTGTGGTCTGCCTGCACTCGTCGCAGCGACGAGCCGGCGCCGGCCGGTCGTGGCTGGTCACTGTTTGGGCGGACGGATCCGCGCGCGTTTGGGGACGATCTTCCCGGCGCCGGCCTGCGCGGCGGAGCGGCGCTCGAGCTGCGCTTCGGTGGAGCGCTGAACGGGCTCGATCAGGTCGTTGGGGGTGCACTCGAGGATCGCGCACAGCGCGCTGAGCACCTGCAGGTTCAGTCGCTCGGGCTTGCCGGTCACCATCCGCCACACCTGCGAGTCAGAGAGGCGGATGCCGCGCTCGGCGAGCAACGCGACCAGCGGCTTTGAGTTGAAGATCCCGTGCTCGGCGAGCCGGAGTCGGAGCCGCCACTCGTAGTCGGGCTCGCTGGCCATCAGGCGTGCGCGGGCGCGAGTTGCGCGGCGAGCGCGTCGGCGAGTGCGCGCTGCTTGTAGTCGCCGTTGACTGCGGTGTAGATGGCGGTCGTTGACGCGTGACGGTGCCCGACCTGCATCTGCACGAACAGCGGATCAAACCCGTCTTCGATCAGATGGGTCACGTAGCTGTGGCGCAGCCCGTGCGGGGTCAGCTCTCGGGGGAGCCCGATCTGGTCGCGGTAGGTCGCGAACCGCTCGGACACATATGGTGATTTCACGCGGCCGCCGCGTTCGGTTAGCCACAGCGCGGGGTGCTCGCTGCGGCCGTAGAGCGGGCGGATCTCGTGCAGGTACTGCTCGATCACCTCGACCGCCCAGTCGAACACCGTCAGCACGTTGCGACGCCGGGGCGCGCCGCCGCCGATCGCCTTGCCGTAGCGGACGCTGAGCGACCCATATGTCTTGAACTCCGGCGCTTGCGGGTTGCGCGCGAAGTCCACAACGTCGAGCTTGGCGGCTTCCTGTCGTCGCAGTCCCCATGCGTAGGTCGTCTTGAACAGCGCGGCGTCGCGGAGTGCTGCGAGTGATCCCTTGCGCTTCAGGGCGTGGCGGCCGGAGACCTGCGCGTCGCAATGATCGAAGAACGCCTGCAGCTCATCGCGGGAGAGCGGTCGGCGGCCGGGGTCGGCCTCGAACTCGGCGACGTGGACGATCAGGTTGCGCTCGTCGACGATCTGTTGGGGGAACGCGCCGAGCCGGCCCGTGCAGATCGCGACCCACGGGTAGCGGCGGTCGAGCAGGTATTCGCAGAACAGGCGGATCGCGATCTGGTAGGCCCGCAAAGTCGAGATGTGCAATCGCGGTGGCCCGATCGCGAGGTCCTCGATCCACTCCTCCAGATGCTCTGCCCGCCACTCCCACGGCCACACCCCAGCGTGCTCCAGGAAACGGCGGACGAGTCGCTGCCGAGGCCCGATCGTGACCTCGCTCAACAGCCTCGCGCGCTGCTGACGAGCCCACCCAGCCAAGATCGCGTCAAAACAGCGCCTGCTCGAGATGCAACGGCCGCACGCCGCCGAATAGCCGTGCGAGCTCGTCGTCGACATCAAATCCAACCGGGTCGATCAGTCCGGTGGACCATGAGCGGGCTGGCATCAACCGCGACCATTTCGCATCAGACGCAACGAGGCAAGGATCGTGTCGCGGTTGACCGCAAACTGCGAGGTTTCCGTGCGCCGGCGTGCGCCGCGTCGGCTGGCGGTCAGGTCGGCGTCTGGAGCGCTCGGTGGTCGAGGAGCGTGGTGCGCTCCTCGAGCAGGCGGCACTCGTCGATCGATCTGCACTCGCAATCGCCGCAGAACTGCAGGAGCTGTTGGACGGTCGTCGCTCGCATGATCAGTGCGTCGATCTCGGGAAGCTTGCGAAGCGCGAGCCGTCGTAGTCGTTCATGGGCGGGCCCGTTGCGGGCGCCGAGCAGATCGTGGATCTCCTCCAGGCTGAACCCGACGCGCTGGGCCGCCTCGATGATCGCGAGCCGGCGAAGCACCCGGGGCGGGTATCGCCGCTTGCCGGAACTGCGCTCGGGCGCGTCGAGCAGCCCGCGGGTCTCGTAGTAGCGGATCCTGGAGGCGCTCATCCCCGAGCGATCCGCGACCTCCCCGATCGATAGTCGCCGCGCTGCGTCTGGCATTTCATTCCAACTCCGGCTTGACTTAAACCCAGGTTGAGGTGCGAGGCTAACAGGCATGCCTCAGAACCTGCTCGAGCCGACGGTCGAACATGCCGCGGATCACGGTGACCGGGCTCGGGTCCTGAACGCGACGAGTGGGTCGGCGGCCTCGGCGAACGCGACGGCCGCCGCGGCGATCATCGCGACCGAGCACGATGCCGAGCTGACGTGGTGCACGTCCGAGCGCCCAAGGTGATGCGCGTCGGGCGCCTCGCGCCAACGATCGTCCATCAACAGCAGCTCAGCGATCCGCACGCCAGCGGCGTGCTGAGCGCAGCGCGACAGGTCGCTTGGGCACACGGCGCGTTCGCCCGCGTGATCTTGATCAGCGGCGATCCCGCCCCCGCGATCGTCTCCCTCGCACGAGAGCTGCACGTCGAGCTCGTCGTGATCGGCGCCACACCATCTCTAGCGCCGGCGGCGATCGCCGCGCGGACTAGGTATCGCGTCCAGCGCGACTCGCCGTGCCCGGTTCGGGTCGTGCTGCTCGCCGCGGCCGCACCGGGGCCGCAGTCAATTCGAGCCGTGCCGGCGACGTGAGCGCCTCGGCGGCGATCGGAGCGAGCTGTTGCTGACCGCGTTCGGTGCGTGTGCGGTGACGTTCATGATGGTGATGTATGCGCTGGAGGCGCGGGGTCGACGGTTTGTGCTCGCGTTCGCGGTCGGGTGCGCGCTGTCGAGCACCTATGGGTTTCTCGCGGGCACGTGGCCGTTCGGGATCGTGGAGGGGATCTGGTCGCTCGTCGCGGTGAAACGGTTCGTCGATCAACGCCCCGGCGCGGGCGTTCAGTCGCGCAGCGCCGACGCCAGCGCTGCGAGCGCGCCGGCGCGGGCGGGGTCGTCGATCCCGATCGACAGCAGCCGCGCCGAGGCGTCGTAGTCGAGCGCGAAGAAGCTGCAGCACCCGCGCTCGACAGCGACCGTCTCGCGCAGCAGATCAACGTCGACGTCGGGGCCGAACGTGATCATCAGCCCGGCGTCACCGTCCTCGATGCTGAGCGCCGTTCTGCCGAGCTTTCGGTAGCGATCGAGCTGCGCGCCGAGACCGCTGTCGTCAAGCGTGCAACCGGCCGGGGCCATCGGCAGATCCCTGGGCTGGCTCATGAGCAGCAGTCCGCGTCGCATGCCGGTGGGGTGGTGCTTGACGGTGGCGCGCAGCACCCCTCCCCGTGCCAGGTCTCGCGTCCTTCCTTGACCGCCAGTCCCGCGATCCCGAGCGCGATCACGGGATCGGCCCACCACAGCCCGAACGCCGCGTTGAGGATCAGACTGGTGAGAACCCCGGCGGCGAGGTAGGCGCAGAGGAGGTTCTGGGCACCCTCGCCCGCGGTCGCGCCGGACCCGAGTTGGCGCCCGATCGATTGCTTGGCGCGCCCCAGGAGCGGCATCAGGATCAGGCTCGAGCTCGACAGACCGATCCCGACCCAACTGATCGACGGGTGCTCACCGGCGATCAGCGTCCGGATCGCGTCCTGCGCGATATAGGGGGCCAGCAGGAAGAAGCTGATCGCAACGAGCCGCTGCGCGCGTTGCTCCGCGCGGTCAGACAGGCGACGCTCGCCGGTGAACCGCCAGATCACGATCACAGACGCGAGCGCCTCGATCACGGAGTCAAGACCGAACCCCAGCAAAGCGACCGAACCCGCCACGAGCGCGGCGGTGATCGCGACCGCGCCCTCCACCGTCATCCACGCAAGACTCAGCCAGGACAGCGTCTTCGCGCGTCGAACGAGCCGGTCACGCTCGCCCGCGGAGACCGTGGCGCCGGGCCGATGGCTGATCGCCGGGGCCGCCGGCGTGACAACGGCCACGGGGAGCTCGACGGGACTCATCGTGCCGGCACCTCGATCCCGAGCAGCGCGTCCAACAACCGTCGTCCGCTCTCGGTGAGTGAGTAGAACACGATCTTCCCGTCCCGCCGCGAGGACGCCAGCCCCGCGTCGCGGAGTGCCCGCAGGTGGTGGCCGACGAGGTTCTCCGCCCGCTCAGTGATCCACGCGAGATCACACACGCACAACTCGCCGCCCTCAAGCAGCGCCAGCGCGACCGTCATCCGGGTCGCGTCGCCAAGCGCTCGCGAGCGCATCACCCCAGCCGCCGCAGCGTCCAGGTCCAGCGATTTGCGGATCGTCTCGGCGCGCGGAAGATCAAGGCACAACAGATCACAGCGATCATCAGTCACCCCAACATCCTAACGCCCATTGCGATGATCCGGCGGTTGTGGGCGTAAGCGCAGCAGCTGAGCCTGACTCGGGTTCCCGCCGGTCACGGGCCGGCGCCCCCTCAAGGGTGGCACGCCTGACGGCGTGCGATGGGGCGCTCGACGGCCCGCGCCCGGCGGGCCCCGGCAAAAGGACCCGACGATGCGCACCCACCAACCGCTGTCAGACAGCGAGCGCGAAGCACGCCGCGAGCATGACCGCGAACGGCTCAAGCAAGCCGCCGAACAACTGCTGAGCAGCGAAGGCTGGCAACGATGGGTCCGCGTCCGCGCCCAAGGCGGCCTCGCGCGACTGTCGCTCAACAACCAGCTGCTCGTCGCTCTCTCCTGCCCGGACGCGACCTTCGTCGCCGGCTTCCGAGCGTGGCTCAAGCTCGGGTACTGCGTGCGCAAGGGCGAGACGGCGATCCGGATCATCGCGCCGATGCCGATCAAACCGCGCGACACCAACACCCCCGACACCGAGGAAAAGCCGCGCGTGTTGTTCAAGGGCGTCTCGGTGTTCGATCGATCCCAGGTCGCGCCGATCGACGGGATTGATCAGGCACCGCTGGAGCCGCCCAGCGAGCCGCTCACCGGCGACTCCCATGCTCATCTCCTCGGACCGCTCCAGAGCTTCACCGAGTCTCTCGGGTTCACCGTGTCGTTCGAGTCGATCCCGGGCGCGACCGGCGGCTGGTGCGACCAGAAGGCTCGCCGGATCGTCGTCGACCAAGAAACGCCCGCCAACGGCAGGCTGAGGATTCTCACGCACGAGACGATCCATGCCCTCGGCGTCGACTACCAGCAATACAGCAGATCCCAAGCCGAGGTCATCGTCGACACCACAACCCTGATCGTGCTCGGTGCCGTCGGACTGGACACCTCCGGCGAGACCGTCCCCTATGTAGCCGGCTGGGGCGAGACCGGCGCGCTCGAAGCAGTCACCGAGTTCGCCCAGCTCATTGACACCCTCGCACGCCGCGTCGAGGCGGCCCTGACACCCAGCGAGCCCGCCGAAACAGCAGCAAACACCCATGAGCAACCGCTGCAGAGAGCCTGCATCTGATGCAACCAGGCCCGGGACACGCCAAGAACCCCAGCAACGAGCCACGAGACCGGCCAGACAGGCGCTCGCCGCTCGACCAAAGCGTCCGCACAATGCGAGACCCGGCCCTCGCGTCAAACGCAATATCCAAGGTTTCCACGAGCTCGCACACGCGCTGATCCGTTCACACGCTCAGGCCCTCGAACTCTCATACGCACAGGAGGAACTCGTCGTTGAGTCCGTCGCGCACGCCTGCTGCCAGCTCGTCGGACTCGACACCAACGCCAATTCGATCCCGTACCTGGCCAGCTGGGCCGAGCAGGCCAGCCTCCAGGTCCTAGAGCAGACCGCGCACCTCGCCGACCGGCTCGCTCGCCAGATCGAGGATCGATTGCTCACCTCCCGCGGGGTGGCCGGCGACTCCGGGGCCGCAGACGCGGGCATCGCTGCCTGACCAGACACGCATCACAGAGTGGCCTCGAGGCGCCGATAACGAGGGGGCGAAGCCCATGGTGAAGGGCGCGAGACTCGTGCGATCGAACCCATGCGTCCAGCACCCGGAGGCGCGCGCTTCATCGCCATTGCACTCGCTTGCGATCACATGGTCGATCTGGGCCAAGCACTCGTCCGACTGGCTCCACCGTCCACCTTATGTCCCGACGCGCGCAGGCCCTCTCACACGCGACCGAGCCGGTCCGCACATTAGAGCGACATATCGCTCACTAGCGGCGACCGGCGAGCCGCGTAGCCTCAGTCCGTGTCTGCTCAGAGCGACCTGGACTTCCGGATTCAGACTCTCGACCCGAAGGCGTTTGAGGCGCTCGTGTTCGACGTGGTGTTCGCGGAGTACCCGGGGGCGAACGCTCTGGCCGCGCCGGATGGCGGCGCGGATGTGCTGGTGCCGGTGGCTGATGGGCAGCGGGCTGGTGTCTGGCAAGCGAAGCGGCACGTGTCGCGCATCAATGTCGCGGAGTGCGAGAAGTCGCTGAAGGCAGCCATCGCGACTTACGAGCCGGAGAGCGTCGTGTTCGTTTTCGCCAAAGACCTGACGGCGAACGAAGTGAAGGCCTTCGAGAAACGACTGCGCGAGCTCGGGGCGGAGGCCGGTGTCGATGTCTCGTACTGGGGGCTGAGTGCGCTTCGAGCCCGCGTTCAGGACAACCCGAGGCTCCGGGTTCGCCACCTGTCCTACGACGAGCAGACGTTGCTTGACATTTTTGCCAGCCAGCGGTCGGGCGCGAGCGTCGTAGCGAGGACGTTCGGCCTCCGGGACGTCCTCGGCGCCGAAGACCCTGCCTACGAGTACACGGTCGAGCTTCAGACAACGGAGTTCAAGCCGCGGTTCAAGCCCACGGACCGTGTGACGCTGGTGGCCAGTCATGGGGAGCAGCATCTCCGTCTGGCCGCGAATCCGCGCAACCCGAACGCTGGCCCTGTGATGACGTGGGGGTTCACGAACGACGACACCGGGCACCAAGCGCGGGAGGAGGCGCTGCTGGCTGTCGCTCGAGGCGATAAGGAGGTCACGGTCGAAGCGGGATTCGCTGCGGACCTCACCGCGGCCCCCAAGGTCATGCGCGAGAGCGTCGAGAAGACCACGGCAGCCAGCCGGCGGATGCGGGTCATATTCACTCCCGGCCCGCCGATACCGCTCAGCATCACGGTCGTGAAAGGCGGCGTCGAGACAAGCCAGCGAAAGCTGAACGTTTATCCGTTCCCGCCGTCGGGCACGTTCACGCACTGCTACGTGGGACTCGATCGTGGATTCATGCCCTTTTTGGGTTTCCGGGTCATAGATGGCGACCCACGTATCCAGCTTGCGCTCGCGCCGATGCTGGAGCTCGGCGATGACGCGCGGGAGAACACAGCGGCGACGCGCTTCAACCTAGACTTGGTCGCAGCCGACGACGTGTGCCTGACAGGCCCCTTATTCCCCGAGCATCTGACGCGTGTCGGGGCTGTGCGGCCGCTCATGCC
>JBAQGP010000779.1:0-4624 GCA_049287845.1 Solirubrobacteraceae bacterium
GTCTCGAGCCAGCGCCAGGGCGAGGGCGGGGTTCTGCGGCATGGTCTCCTCCTTGTCACGAGGCATCTTGTCACAAGACTACTTGTCACAAGGTTTCTTGTCAACCTTTCGCGACGACCACGCGAGAAGTGCGTCGTGCAGCCCTGCGCACAGGTTCACCGCGCAGAGCCGTGCAAGGACCGACCGGCGCGCGCTCCGAACAGCCCCGAATATATGCTCGGCCAGTTGGGGCTTTTCCGCGACCGCGCGTCGTGGAGCGAGGGAATGATCAGTTGGCCTGGACCGGGCCAAGAGGCGACGAGATCGTGAGGGTCATCGTGACCAATGCAGGCATCCAAACCGACGCGGACTTCGCGTTCGCGGGACTGTCCACGCCGGAAAAGCCGACGGCGGAGGCCGCGCAGGCCATCACGGCCGCGACGCCGAATCCGCTCGGAGCGCTGGCGGCGCTCGCCGGGACATGGGTGGGGCATGGATTCAACGCCATCTGGCGGCCGCACAACCCGGCCAGCGCACAGGATCGGTTCCTCGAGCTCAACATGACCAACGAGACGATCGTCTTCACCCCGATCAACGGCCCGATTCCCAACCGCGGACTGGCGATGCCCGACATCGACATGTTCGGCCTCACCTATCTGCAGCAGATCAGTGAGACGAGCACGGGCGCCGGTCTGCACATCGAGCCGGGCATCTGGGCCAACGTGCCCCACACGACAGACCCGAACGAGCCGCCGTCCGTGGTTCGGATGGCGTCCATCCCGCACGGCACGGTCGTGCTGGCCCAGGGCGTCTCCCAGGTGCTGCAGGGCGGCCCCCAGAACATCCCGGACAACAACATCCTGCCGTTCTTCTTCGGCAGCCCTGCGCCGGCCAACGGTGACTTCAACTCGGTCGCGCAGACGTTCACCGAGCTCGACCTGGGCACGCCGACGCCGTTCCGCTTCGTGGCGCCGGGAGTCACCCAGGCCATCGTCAAGAACCCCAACAGCGTCCTGCAGACCGCCCTTCAGTCCTCCCTGCACAACACCAACATGAAGAACCGGACGTTCCTGCACGTGGCGACCGACCACTCGATCATCAAGGCGGGTGGCGGGACGGCCAACACCGCGTTCCTGGCGGCCAGCGGCAACCCTCCCGGCGGCAACGCCAAGGCCACGCAGATGCAGGCGACGTTCTGGATCGAGACCGTCGCGGGCATCGGAGGCCAGCCCGACAAGCACCAGCTGCAGTACACCCAGCTCGTGATGCTGGACTTCAACGGCATCCACTGGCCACACGTGACGGTCAGCACCCTGGTCAAGCAGTGACCCCCTGCGCTCTGACAAAGGCTGGCCCACAGGCGATGGCCCCCGCGGGTCGCCGGGAAGTAGAGTGACGATCGGCCTCGGGCCTCGGACCTCGGGCGTCGGGCGTCGGGCACAGTGCCTCACAAGTCCAGGGAGGACGGTCATGAAGCTGTTGCAGGTCAACTACCGTCGAGAGCGCGGGCGACACGACCCTGAGCAGGCCGACACCGAGGAGCACGCGAGAACCCGGGGCGACGACATGCTCTCCAACTCCCTGGGCCGTCTGTCCGGGGTCAGCGGCACCCAAGCGCGTCTTTTCGACGTGGACGAGCGGCGGAGCGCGATCACCCGCGGGCCGGTGAGGGCCTGCGAGGCGGTCTAGCCGCGCCGTGGGACAGCTCGTCTCGCTCAACGTCGGAGGGCCGCGCGACATCCCCTGGGAGGGCAAGACCGTCCGCACGGCGATCTGGAAGGAGCCGGTCGAAGGGCCACGGATGGTGCGGCGGATCAACGTCGACGGCGACGATCAGGCCGACCGTCACGCGCACGGAGGCGAGCACCGCGCGGTCTACGTCTACCAGTTGGGCTCCTACCGCTACTGGCAGGAGCAGCTTGACCGCAGCGACTTCACCTACGGCCAGTTCGGCGAGAACTTCACGGTTCAGGGACTCGCCGACGACGAGGTGTGCGTCGGCGACCGCTACCGGATCGGCGGCGCGACCTTCGAGGTCACGCAGCCCCGGGTGACCTGCTTTCGCCTGGGGATCCGCATGAATGACCCGCGGATGCCCTCCCTGCTGGTGGCACACCATCGACCGGGCTTCTACCTGCGCGTCCTGGAGGAAGGGCGCGTGCAGGCCGGCGACGAGATCACCCTGCTGCAGAGGGGGCCCGAGCGGCTCAGCATCGCGGAGGTCGACGGGCTGCTCTACCTGCCCAACCGCTCCCGCGCCCTGCTGGAGCGGGCGCTACGGATCCCGGCGCTCAGCGAGGGATGGAAGGACTCGTTTCGCGCCCTGCTCGAGCAGGACAGCGCGGCGCGCGACACGCCCACTCCCCCTGCGTGGCCGGGGTTTCACGCGCTCACGGTGACGGAGATCCGGCGGGAGAGCAGCACGATTGCCTCCTTCACGCTCACTCCCGCCGACGACGCTCGCCCCGCTCCGGGCGCGGTGAGCCCGGGTCAGTATCTGACCGTCCGGCTGCGCCCCCACGGGCCCGATCACCCTGCGGTGATCCGCAGCTACTCGCTCTCGAGCATCGGCAGCGACGGATATCGCATCAGCGTCAAGCATGAGCCCGACGGCATCGTCAGCTCCTTCCTGCACGAGCACATTCGCGTAGGCGACACGATCGATGCGGCGGCACCGCGCGGGGCCTTCACCCTGCGCGACGGCGAGCGACCGGTGGTTCTGCTCAGCGGCGGCGTCGGCGCCACGCCGGTGCTGGCGATGCTCCACGCCCTCGCCGACGCGCGGACAACCCGCGAGGTGTGGTGGGTGCATGGGGCTCGCGATGGCCGGGAGCACGCGTTCGGCGGCGAGGTCGACCGGCTGCTCGCGGCACTGCCCCGCGCGCACCGGATCGTCAGCTACAGCCGTCCCGATCCGGGAGAGGCCCCGGGAGACCTCTTTGACCTCGTCGGGCGGCTGTCGATCGAAACGATCGCCGTCGCCGGCGTCCCCGTCGACGCCGACTATTACCTGTGCGGGCCGGACGGGTTCATGCAATCGCTGTCCGCCGCGCTCGTCGCGCGCGGTACCTTCCCCCAGCACGTCGCGATGGAGGTGTTCGCGGCCAAGGCCGTGACCTTCGCGCCCGGTCTGGACGGCGAGCGCCCTCCCCCACACCCACCGAGCGGGCCGCCCGCGGATGGGCCGGCCGTCACCTTCAGCCGCAGCAACCTCACGCTCCCGTGGGATCCGGGCTACGGGAACCTGCTCGAGTTCACCGAGGCGTGCGACATCCCGGTCAGCTTCGGGTGCCGCATCGGAGTCTGCCACAGCTGCGAGACGGGGCTGCTGACCGGCGAGGTCAGCTACTCCACCGAGCCGCTCGAACCGCCCGATGCAGAGCACGTGCTGCTGTGCTGCTCGCAGCCCACCACCGAAGTCACCCTCGAGCTCTGACACACCGCGGTGCGGGCCACAGCCCCGCCCCACGTGGAGCAGGAGGAGGTGAGGACCCTCGCCGCCCAGGCGCTGCGCCATGATGCGGGCGATGCGGACCGCCGACGTGATCGTCGTGGGGCTGGGCGCGATGGGCAGCGCCGCGTCGTGGCAGCTGGCATCGCGCGGGGCCACGGTCATCGGGATCGACCAATACGCGCCTCCGCACCCGTGGGGGTCCACGCACGGCGACACGCGGATCACCCGTCTGGCGATCGGCGAGGGGCGGGAGTACGTGCCGCTGGCCCGGCGCTCACATGAGCTGTGGCGCGAGATCGAGCGCGAGAGCGGTGCCGAGCTGCTCACCCAGCCGGGGATCCTCATCCTGGCGCATCCCGGCAGCACGTTCCTGCAGGAGACACGCGCGGCGGCACAGCAGTACGGGATCCAGCACCAGGTGTTGAGCAACCGCGAGCTGCGGGCCGGGTTTGCCATGTTCGCCGTCGACGAGCAGACCGTCGCCTATCACGAGCCGCAGGCCGGGTACTTGCGGCCCGAGCGAGCGGTGGCGGCCCAGCTCACGCTGGCGACGCAACAGGGCGCGAAGCTGAACGTCGGAGAGCGGGTGAAGCGCTGGACGGCATCGCCTCACGGCGTCACCGTCACCACCGACCGCGACACCTACGCCGCCGGCCGGCTCCTGCTGTGCGCGGGAGCGTGGATCGGGGATCTCGTCCCGCCGGCACGGGACATCGTCGCCATCTACCGCCAGCTCCTCTTCTGGTTTCCGATCCGCCGCAACTACGCAGCGCTGCGCGACATGCCGGCCTTCGTGTGGGACGTCGGCGGCGACCAGCACGGCTTCGTGCACCTCGACGGGTTCTACGGCTTCCCGGCCATCGACGGTCCCGGCGGCGGCGTCAAGGTGGCCTCGGAGTCCTATGAGCGCACGACGGCTGCGGACGGACGCCAGCACCCGGCAGGCCGGTCGGAGATCGATCGCATGTACCGCGGGTGCGTCGAGCCCCACCTGCCCTGGCTCGGTGACGAGCCGCTGCGGACGGTCTCATGCCTGTACACGAGCACCCGCGGCAGCCGCTTCATCATCGACCGCCATCCAGACCACGAAGCCGTGCTGATCGTGTCGGCGTGCTCCGGCCATGGCTTCAAGCACTCGCCGGCGATCGGGGAAGCGGTGGCGCAGTGGCTCACCGGTGACGTCCCCGGCGT